>DAONFA010000035.1:0-19463 GCA_035403355.1 Candidatus Cloacimonas sp.
CGTTTGCCTTTCAGTAAGGAAATAAAGCGTGAGAGGTGGGTTGACCAGGAGGTCACCATTGCAAACTACGGCATCCTTAGTTATAAAAGTTACCTCAGACCTATTAAATCCTCGTTTCTAAAATAAAGACGGCGGAACGGCGTCCGCCGGTACATCCCCGCCGGTACAAAAAACGGCGTCCGCCGGTACATTCCCGCCGGTACAAAGAACGGCGTCCTCCGTTTATACAAGTTATCTAAAACCTTTTATAAATCTATCCTCTAAATCCTAAAATCCTTAAATCCTTGTTTCTAAAATCCCTGTCCTTCAATCCTTGTTTCTAAAATCCATGTCCTAAAATCCTTAAATCCTCGTTCCTAAAATCCTTGCCCTGAAATCCTTGCCCTAAAATCCTCGTTTCTAAAATCCTATCTGCGAAATCTGCGTGAGAGAAACTGCACCCCTCGGTTCCCCGTTTTTAGCTACAAAGAGTAACAAATGGAATGTTAATTGCATTTATGAAGTGAAACACAATTGGAAAATGCGAAAAGAATTGCCAATCGTGTATAAGATAGTTAATTACAGAGGAATAGATGACTGTTCTGATAATAGTTACTCTGATATTGATAATCCATTGGATTATAGAATATCAAAGGCATACAAGAAATGTCCAGGCAATCCCTATCCGAATTCATATTAACGGCACGCGGGGAAAATCAAGTGTAACCCGTCTTGTTGCTGCCGGTTTGAGGGAAGGAGGAAAAGTAGCGGTTGCAAAAACTACCGGAACTTTACCCCGAGTTATTCTTCCGGATGGTCGGGAAGCTGCTATTTTGCGTTTAATGGGTGCTAATATAATTGAGCAGAAATATATCTTTCGGCATGCCGTAAAGCATAAACCGGATGCTGTAGTTATTGAATGTATGGCAGTGAATCCTGCTTTACAGTGGATAACGGAGCGTAAATTTATTCGTAGTACTATTAGTGTAATCACTAATTGCCGGGAAGACCATTTGGATTTGATGGGTTCTACGGTGCAGAGTGTTACAATGTGTTTAAGTAATACTATTCCTAAAAACGGTATTTGTTACACGGCAGAAGAAGAGCAATTTCCTCTTTTGGAAAAAGTTGCCCAAAGCAGGCATTGCCAAATTCGTAAAATTCGTCCTGTGGATGTAACTAAAGCGGAATTGGACAAATTTCGCTACATTGAGCATGCGGAAAATGTGCAATTGGCTTTAGCGGTATGTGCGGAAGCGGGAATTGAGCGTGAGGTAGCTTTAAGGGGAATGCAAAAAGCAACGCCAGACCCAGGTGCCTTAAAAAAATACCGGATAGAAGACAGGGGTAAGACCATAATATTCTATAATGTATTTGCTGCTAATGACCCGCAATCAACGGTTGGTATTATTCAAATGGTAACCGGTCACTTACAGGATGTGGAAAAAATTATTATTCTGAATAGTAGAGCCGACCGTTTATTTCGCAGTCAGCAATTAGTTGAAGCAGTTAAGAACCTGGATTTTTCATACTTATTGCTGACGGGTGAAATTCCCGATAAAATAGAAACTTTTGCACTTCAGGCAGGGATTGCTCAAGAAAAGATAATTCCTTTGGGTGAACCTTTACCGGAGGTTATCTATCAGAAGATTTGGGAGCTTACTAAAACCGAAGCGCATATCTTGGGAATTGGTAATATTGCCGGAACGATAAAATACGGGGCACAAATTGTAGCCCACTTCAGACATAAATTGAAAGAGTGTAATGAAAGGAGCCGGAATTGATTGATACAATAGTTCAAGCCGCGGTGGGTATGGGTGTAATTATTTCACTGATGTTCAGTGAATTACTGGGTGCTTCTGCCGGTGGGATAGTTGTTCCCGGTTACATTGCCCTATATCTTGACAAGCCCTTGCAGATTTTAGGCACTTTAATAATCAGTTTGCTTACTTGGGGCATAATTAGAATTATAAGCAATTTTACTTTGCTTTTCGGTAAACGGAGAATGGTGCTGAGCATTTTAATCGGCTTTATTTTGGGTTGGTTATCGCGGATATTGGTTGTTCAGGATATTACCATTCATCAATTGCAAATGCAATCCATTGGTTACATTATTCCCGGGTTAATTGCCAACTGGTTTGAAAGGCAGGGTTTTTGGAAAACATTATCTTCAATGGGCATAGCTGCGATAGTAGTCCGATTAGCTTTAATGGTAATTTTTAACGGAGAGTTGTAAAATGATGTATCGTCCTTCACTGAAATCCAACCGTTCGTTAATCATCCTTTTGCTGTTAGCCATATTATTATTCTATATTGCGCAGACCAGTTACATTAAAGTTAGAACCGATAATTATGATGCCAAACTTGCTTCAGCGCAATTGATGAAAGCAGCGATAGATTCTTTAACTGCGGAATTGCATAACCGCAATATTGAAATTGACCCGATAGACGACCCTCTGCAAACAGGTTTAATTGGTATTCGGCTTAGCTCTATAACTACCGATAGAGGGCTGCTATCAGAAAAACGGGCAGCTCTTAATCCCAATTTGGCGGCTATCTTTGTGGAAGAGCTTTCCAAGCTGAAACTTATGCCCGGTGATTATATTGCGGTTGGCATCACAGGTAGCAATCCGGCAGTAAATATCGCTTTATATTCAGCTTTGCAAGTGATGGAATTGAATCCCAAAATAATCGTGGCATTATCTTCCGCTTCTTATGGAGCAAACCGTCCAGAGCTAACCTGGCTGGATATAGAAAGTATCTTAAAAGAAAAGGGACTATTTAAATTCAACTCCAGTTATGCTTCCCTGGGTGGTAAAGAGGACTTGGCAATCGGCTTATCGGATAATGGCATTTTAGCCCTGAGAGAAGCGATGAGTAGAAATAATGTTCCGCTTTTAATTGGTAGCGACTTAAATGATAATATAGATATTAGAATGGCTGCTTATGAAGAACTGTTACCTGCAGGTGAACGCTATAAAGCATTTGTGAATATTGGCACAGGTCTAGCCAATGTAGGTAGTGAACCCAATGCCAATCTTATTCCGGAAGGTATCAATCGTAGTTTGGCTGAGCATAATTACGAAAAAGAAGGTGTGATGATTAAGATGGCAAAAAACAATGTTCCGGTCTTACATTTCCGCCGTATTTTACGCTGGGCAAAACGCTATAATCTTCCTACTTCTTTTGATACTATGCCCAAAGTTGGAGAGGGAAAAATGTTCAGCTCTCTTATTCACAATCAAACCATCAATATTATATGTTTGGCTATTTTACTTATTGCCATAGTAGTAGTGATTATTTTTGACCGTCACGACCGCCGCTTTATGGCTAATATAATAGACCCCGACGAAGAACTGTAAGGAAAATTGACAATGCATAAACATTTTGTATCCCTTCTGCTGATTGTTCTGGGCATCAACCTGCTTTTTGCCCAAGCTGTTAATAGATATAAGGTTTTACCCTATGATAATCCAGGCACAAAACGATTACTGAAAACTGAAACAGGAAACTATTATTATTATCGTAACTTACCCGAAAGAGCTTTAATTCTGAACACAATTGGCGTAGAAAAAGTTGAACTGCGCAGTTTCAGTAAAGAGGCAGTTCGTAAGCCCGAGATTGTAGTTATTATTAACAAACAAAGAAAAACATATCCTCTTACTGTAGCGGAAAAGAAAGGGGATTATTATTTATATTCACCCCTAATTATAGAAATTCCGGAAAACACACAGAGCATCCAGATTATCTGCTACGACCGTTCAATTTATACTCGCGCTTTCAGCGTTTTACCCCCTAAGCCACCTAAAGCAGCAAAACAACCTAATATTGTTATTAAAGCTCACAGCGGAATTGTGAATGTGCAACATAACGGTTCCAATAGCGATTATTACAGCTTTATGCCCAATCAACCCTTAAAATTTACTCTGAATAATGGCAGAAATGCATATCTGTATGTGCGTCCGCGTTTGCTTGACCGTTCTTTACCCAAATTAGGACTTTATGCTAATGGCTCATTGATTGAGACCATAGATTTCACGCTAAAACGCACTACCAAATATCACAGCCCGGGAATTAACAATTTGGGAATTGCCCGAAAAATAGTATTGCCGGCAAATGCCAACAGCACCAATTATGAGTTGCGTGCCTTGAGTGACCATTTATTTTTGGCTAAACCCATTCTGATGAAAAAGTAGAGTAATTTATGGCAAATAAAAACCCGAAACAATTTACCAAAGAGTTAAAGCCGGCAACTGCCAAAGCGGATAAAGATGCGTCTAACGGAACTGATATATCAAATCAACCCCGTAATCATAAAACAGCCAAAAAAAGCAAGATTAGAAGAAAAACTACGATGCGTCCCATAATTCTGATTATTACTCTGTCCCTTTTGTGCAGTTTTTCCCGGGTTGCAGCTCAGGTAACCGGCTCCATAAAAATCGGAACTACTTACTCGGACAATGTGTTTCACCTTTCTGAATATGATATTGATTGTTTTAACGACCACTACCCTAACTTGGAATTTGTGGATACTATTGATGATTTAGCATTAAGCACCCGCATAGAACTTGCTTATCCGCTATCATATCGTTGGTGGAAATTTACCCCTTCGGTAACCGGTAATTTTTCCCGAAACATCAGCAATGAAGATAAATACCGCACCGATTGGGCTATAAAAGGCAAAATTGCACGCTATTACTGGAATTGCAGTATCCAATACGCCAGCAATCCTTATATTTATTTCCGCCAATTTGTAGATACCGATGGCACAGGTGAACTGGAAAAATACAGTTACAGCCGCGATACTTATCGGGGTGATATAGCAATTAAGCCCTTTCCGAAAACTATTGTGAAAGCTAATCTACGCTATGAACAATATCGCTATAATGAATATTTTACTGAAGCTGACGGCAATGCTGTAACCGGAGAAGCAGGAATCAGCTATAAATTTCCGTTTTTTACAGTTGAAGGTTCTTACGGTTACCGTGATTTCAGCTGTGATAAACGCATAGAAAATAAAGATTGCTCCTATCAAAGTAATATTTACAAAGGAGCATTAACTCTGCCTAAAATGCCTCTTTCCGAAAAAGGAAAGACCCTTTGGCAACCTTCTTTTGCTCTAAATTATGAACAGCGTTTTTACCAGGGAAGTGGCTCCTGGTATGGCGGCAGGGCTGACTATACTTATAATTTGGCAGCGGGATTTGATATGTTTTTTTCACCCCAATGGAATTTATCACTTGACTACTCTCACTATTTCAGGAATGTAGAAACTGATAATGAAACAGTTCAGCGTTTGAAGGAATATAACGAAAATCGTTTAAGCGCTGCACTAAGATATACTTTTTGAACTGAGAGGTATAAAATGCTGTTTAAAAAAGAAAATGATACCAATAAGATTAGAGAATTCCTGACCTTAGTGGAAAATCCCAAAGTAGAATTACGCCACTATAAAAAACCGGTTTTGGTTTGGGCTGTGGATGAAGGAACCGTCTTTTATTCCTTCTGGGAAGAGGAAATGCTCTCTCGTTACGGACTGGATAATGTGGACGGTTGGGATTTTGAAGAAGACCTTCTTTTTTGTCCCGATTGGATTGGAGAGGCAGAAGAAGAAGATTTGGATGATTATGATTTGAACGATGAGGATATTGAAGACCTGAGTAATTTTCTTCACCATAAGCTGAACGACAAGGATTAACATTGCATATTGCCATTCTTGGAGGCGGAGGATGGGGTTTGGCATTATCTTCCCTGCTTTCCGAAAACGAGCATCAAGTTCTGGTTTGGGAATATAATCCCGAATACTTACAGCTATTAAAAGAGACGCATTCCAATCCGCATTTACTGCCGAATGTTACTATTCCGCAGCAAGTTTGTTTTACTAATGATTTTAATGAGGTTTCGGCTTTTTCTCCGGAAATTATTATCCTGGCAACACCTACCCAATTTTTGCGCTCTACTTTACATAAAACCCCTGTTTCTTTGTGGAATGGTCAGCAGCTTTTAGCCGTTGTAAATGTAGCCAAGGGAATTGAAGAAAATACCTTCAAAACCCTTGATGCCGTTATTAAGGATGAACTGCCTTTTTTACCCGAAAGTAAAATCTGTGCTTTATCCGGTCCGTCCCACGCTGAAGAAGTCGCCCGTAAAATACCTACTACAGTTGTTATTGCCGGTAGCGATGAGAATTTACTCTGCCAACTGCAAACTGTTTTCAGCAATGCTTATTTTCGCGTTTATCGCAATTTAGACCTTATCGGAGTGGAAATTGGGGGCGCAGTTAAAAATATTATTGCTATCTCAGCAGGAATAATTGGCGGATTGGGCTTTGGAGATAACACTATCGGAGCTTTATTAACCCGGGGAATTGTGGAAATCCAACGCCTCGGAGTAGCTTTGAATGCCTGCCCCGAAACCTTTTTAGGGCTTTCCGGAATCGGAGATTTGATTACTACTGCTACTTCCCTCCATAGCCGCAACAGATTTGTTGGCTGGGAAATTGGCAAAGGCAAAAAGCTTTCTGAAATATTAGCTAAAATGGAAATGGTGGCTGAGGGAGTTGCTACTACCCGCAGCGTTTATCTGTTAGCTAAAAAACTTCAAGTGGAAATGCCTATTGTAGAAAAGGTCTATCAAGTCCTTTACGAAGATATAGACCCCAGGCAGGCAATCATAGAATTGATGACCCGCGACCTCAAAGCTGAGTAAGCTTGTACCGGCGGATTTGTACCGGTGGCTTTGTACCGGCGCTCGCTGTAGCGCCGTTCTTAGTACCGGCGGACGCCGTTCCGCCGATTTTATTCTCTCACAGATTACACGGATAACACAGATTTGATTTTAGAAACGAGGATTTAAGGATTTTAGGATTTTGAGGATTTAATAGCTCTGGGATAAACAGGATTAAAGGGATTTTAGGGATTTAATAGTTCTGGAATAAATTGTGTAGAAGGAAAACATCTCTTCGCTCTCTGCCAAAATCCTTCGGTGCTTTCGGTGCTCTCGGTGGCTAATTTTTCCCTCTGCCCTCCGCCGTTTTTGGTACCGGCGGACGCCGTTCCGCCGATTCGGCGCTACAGCGAGCGCCGGTACATCCCCCCGGTACACATAGCGCCGGTACAAAAAAACCCTCTTTTCTGGTTTAGAAATTGCTTAAATACAGAATGATAGCAATAACAACTGAGAGGATATTATGCTGAAGAAGTTATTATTTTGGGCAATCATCTTTTTCGGAATAAGATATACTTTAGGGGCAGTTCGCTATACAACTTTAGAGGATTTTGAAAGCGGTGTTGTTTCTTTAAGTTCCTGGAACCCTGAAGAAGATGTGCAGCCCGATGCCTGGATTCTTGATTCTTCTACTCCCGATGGCAGTTCCTATTGTCTTAAATTAACCGGCAATTGTTACAAATTACAGCAAATAACTCCTTATACCATAGACAGCACAGGCATAATCCAGGTTCAGGTTAAAACCAGTTCTGAACCGAGAATTCAAGGTATTGGTTTCACGGATGGTGTGCATAATATTCTTTATAGTTTTGCAGGAAGCAGAGTTTTAGATATTGAGGTTTGGATACCGGTTTATCAAGGTGCATATAGTTCCGGGGTTTGGAATACCTATCAATTACCTGTAGCATCCGACTGGGAGGCATTTTGGGGTTATTTTCCTGTTCTCAACGGTATCATTTATATTAACGATTTAGACGGCATTTCCTCGCGCAGTGTATGGTTTGACAATATAATAGACATCAGTTCCGACCTTCCTGTTGCTCCAGCAGTTAGCATTACTGCTTCTTATACTGCTAAAAATACCGGTGTCTTTTTCTATAGCACCGTTTTTGACCCTGATAGTGATACATTCACTTATGAATGGGCTTTTGGCGATTCCACTTACAGCAATTTGCCCAATCCATATCATTTATATACCGTCGCTTCCGCATATCCTTATACTGTGACCTTGAAAGTGACAGATGATACCGGGAAAATTGGTTTTGCTGAAACGGAAGTTACTTTGGAAACAGGAGCATCCGGATTGCCTGTTACCCTGAATTTTGTAGGGGATATAATGCTTGCCAGAGGTTATGAAACCAGCGGAGGTATTATTCCTACATTAGGCGTTAATGCTATTTTTGCTCCTTCAAAACCTTATTTCGGAGATGCAGCAGACATCAATGTGGCAAATCTGGAAGTTGTTTTAGCCAATGTAGGGGTTCATCATCCCACCAAAAGTGTTTATTACCGTGGCAATCCTGCCAATGTAAACGGTCTTATTTATGCAGGCATAGATGTAGTTAGCACTGCCAATAATCATACTATGGATTATGGCATTGAAGCATATCAGCAAATGCAGAGTTTGTTAAATAACGCCGGGATACTATATAGCGGTTGTGGAGCTAATTCTTATGAGGCATATTTACCTGCTTTTTACAATTGCCGGGGTTTGAATATTGCTTTTTTAGGCAGTTCGGATAGAACCGGTCAATACAATAATGCGCAACCTTTTTTACAAGCGGGTTACAGTAAACCTGGTTTTGCCTATATGACGCCCTATTATGTGGAACAGCAACTTCAAGCGGTGGAAGGTATTGCCGACCTTAAAATTGTAGAAATGCACGGAGGCAGTGAGTATTCTCTTACTCCCGGTGCAGGTTATGATAAGGTCTTCAATCCTTTTTTGGAAGATACCGGGGATGAGGATTATTTCTATCGTAACGATGTTCCCCATCAATGGGATATAGCCATCAGGCACAGCGCTATTGATTGTGGTGCCGATTTGGTTATAGTGCATCATCCGCATATAATTCAGGGCTTGGAACTATATCAAAATAAACTGATTGCCCATTCGCTGGGAAATTTTGTGTTTGATTTGGATTATCCGGAAACGATGCCAACTATGATTCTTTACGCCGATGCCTATTTTGACGGCTTTCGGAACTTTCGGATTAAACCCTTTTATATAGATCACTATATTCCCGAACCCACAACCGGCAATTTGGCTGTTTACATTTTAGATTACTTAGCCAGCCGGTCTCGGGAGCTCAATACTCGTGTGTTTGTAGATTATGAGGCATTGGAAGCAAAGGTTTTAATGGAGGATGAAAATCCCCCTGTTACAGCTACCGAATTTAACATTCAGCAGCAATTACTAAATCATAGCGAGGGAATGAGCGAAACTGTTCCTATTAAGTTACCGCGTAGGGGTTCTATAAGCAATGTTACTCTCATTGAGCCACCCGCGGAATATGAGTATCGCTTAGGGCAGGAACATATCTGGTATGGTAATTTTGAAAACGAGGGTTGTAATTTATGGGTGCCACCGGCATATTCTTTAACGGATTATATTGATGGAGCCCGGAGCGCTAAACTTAGTACCAGCGGTTCATCAACTGTAACTTCCGCTATTCCCAATCGCTGCAAGATGTATGACAATACTCAAAAATACACTTTGCACGGTTGGATAAAGGCAGATAATGTTGCCAATGCCAATATCGCCATTAGATTCTATACAACCAGAACAAGTCCTACACCTGCATATACCGCTAATATATCCGATAGCGTTATTGAAACGAGTGAATGGACTTTTTACCAGAAAGAACTTACGCTTCCTGAAAATGTATATTATTACGATATTCGTTTACAGGCAACAGGTAACACAGGAACAACAGGATTTGCCTTGTTTGACGATGTGGGGTTAATTGAATGGACGCAATGGACAGCTTTAGACCCCTTGGCAAATATTCCCTGGCCTAATAATTATTACTGGATTCAAGCCCGGACTGCCGATACCCCTAAATCAATATATTTATCGCTTATTGAGCGCAGTTTTAGCAGACATCTCGTAACTAAAGAAAACCATATTACCCAAGTGCAACCCGAAATCCAAATTGTGCCCAATCCCTTTAATCCTGAAACCGTTATCCATTGCAATTTACCGGCTGCAGGGAAAACAACTTTGAGAATATATAATATTAAAGGTCAATTGGTGAAAGAACTTTATAATGGAGAATTGGAAGCAGGAAATCATCATTTTAATTGGAATGCCAAGGATTTTAACAACCGTTCTGTGGCTTCAGGAATTTATTTTATTTCGCTGGAAAATAGAAAAAGCAAGATAATTCGGAAAGCATTACTGCTTAAATAAGCGAAATTTCCTTGACGAAATAGACAGCTAAGAATATTATGTTATATATAAAGAGAACGAAAGGAGCCCAAATGCGTAAATTTCTATTAGCTATAATTCTCTTAATGCTTTCTTATTGCCTGATGGCTGAAGAAGCAGACACGCTAAAGATAAATCTTGCCCTGCTAAATCCTCAAGAAATTAATCTTGAACTACGGGTCTATGCTCCTATGCAAAGAATCTATGTTACTGCTAATTTTTCTGTGGAAAAGGATTCCCTGCCCGAAGCAATGTATCATAGTATATTTTTAACTAAAGATGCTAGAATTGAATACATTCTGATTAACGATAAGTTTGTGCCTCCGATTTATTCTTCTAATCTTGTGCCGGAACACTTCAATCCTGTTTTCCCCTACCCCGATATGCTGAAAGAAAATAGTAACCTGAATTGCCTCAGCTTCTATCTGCCTAATTATGAAGGAAAAATAAACTTCACCCTGCGCTATTCCATCCCTATCCCTGACTGGATTAAGGAAACAGACATTCGCGGTTATGTTACTTTCTCCTCTAACCAAAATTGGTATCCCCGAAATTTGACCGGCAACTGCAAGGTGTATGCCCGCTTGCTAAGCTCAAACTATTATACAATGGAACTCGGAACCCAATGCACGATTAAAGAAAAGGATGGAGTTCGCACAACTGAGGGTTATTTTATTGATTCCCCTGCAGAACAGACAATATTGAAAATTATTAAGGGCTAAATTAGCTCAGTTGGTAGAGCAACTGATTCGTAATCAGTAGGTCGGGGGTTCAAGTCCCCCATTTAGCTCCACTTTAGCGGAGAGCGTTTTGTACCGGCGCTCTTTGTACCGGCGCTCTTTGTACTGGCGCTCTTTGTACCGGCGCTCGCTGTAGCGCCGAATAAAAAAAACGGCGGAACAGCGTCCGCCGGTACCAAAAACGGCGGAACGGCGTCCTCCGGTACAAAGTAAGGCGTCCTCTGTTTATACAAGCTACCACAAACCTCTTATAAATCTATCCTCTAAATCCTGAAATCCTTAAATCCTCGTTTTTAGAATTATATCTGCGTATTCTGTGTTATCTGCGTAATCTGCGTAATCTGCGTGAAATACAAAAAGCGGAGAAATGGCGGGAACTTCTTTTTTCCCTGTGATAAAAGGTCGGAGTCACCCCTCACAAGAAAATTTTCCGTCCCCGCCAAATAGCAAAAGTGATTATATCATAGCAGGTTTTTTTGTAGTTATGAATTATTCTTTAGGGTTGGGTGGATTAAGCAATTCCTCCAAGTGTTTTATATATTTCTCAGCTCCACCGGGTCTATAACCGGTGCGGGCAATTTCCTGGCTTTTTTCATTTATAATAACTATAGTGGGAAAGCCCTCAACCTTGTATTCTTTCAATTTTTGCTGATTAAATGCTTTCAACTTGTCGCTTTGTTCTATCTCCCGCGGAAAATCAACTTTCAGCAAGATGAAGTTGCCCTTCGCATATTTAATAAATTCGTCTTTACTGAAGACCTCTTCTTCCAATTTTTGACACCAGATACACCAGTCAGAACCGGTAAAATCAACAAGAACTGGACGAGCTAAAGATTGAGCCATTTTCATTGCTTCATTCCAATCCGTAAGCCATACACCAAGTTTCTTTCCAGAACTTTTCAATTGTTCTTGCTCTTCTTTGGTTTTTTCACCAGGTGCCTCATTAGGATTGCAGCCCAAAACAACCACTGACAAAGTAAGCAGTAGGATTAAAATCCATTTCATAATTGAACCTCCAATTTGTTAATAAAAACTTCAGGAATTATCTTCGCGGCTTTTTCCAGCATAGCATTCACAGCACAGTATTTCTCCAGGGAAAGGTTAACTGCTTTGGCAATTTTATCAGCTGGAAGGTTATCACCTTTAAAATTGTAGGTTATAGTTATCGTATGATAAATAATAGGATGCTCAGCGGCAGATTCACCCTGAGCATCCATTTCTAAAGTATAGTCCTTTATTCCCATTTTTTCCAGAATGGAAACAACATCCATTCCACTACAGCCACATAAAGCAGCCAGTAATAAAGGTTTTGGTCTCGGACCTTGATCACTTCCTCCAAAATAGGGATCGGCATCCATAATCAGCTGATGACCATTTACTTCAGCTGTAAAGGTCATCCCTCCAGACCAAACTGTTTTAACGCGCGTAGGCATTATTATCCTGCAATCGTCTCTTTCAATATTTCTTCATATTTATCCACATAGAGTTGAAGGGCTTTATAAACCGATTCTACATCTTTTGCCGGGATTTTTTTCAAAATTTTTGCCTGCTGGTCTAAAACTGTTTGTAAGCTATTAGCTGCCAGTTTTTTCCCTTTTTCAGTAATCATAGCAAACCAGCAACGCCGGTCTTCTTCCGACGGTTCACGAATAACCAATTGTTTAGCAACAAGGTTATCCATTATTCGGGTAATCCGGCTATGGGAAACATTCAGTTCTTTAGCCAATTCGTTCATATTGACAGGACCGTTTACCTTATAAAGGTAGTTAAGTAGCATACACTCCATTCGTCCTGCTTGTAAGCATGCTTTCTGAGCATAGTCAATTTCACTCAAAACCATTTGCAAGCGGGTGATGAGCTCGTGGAATTTTTTTGCATAATCAGCCATTTGATTCTCCTTTTTTAGTATTATTTAAGTTTAATAAACGCTTGATCTTCTCGCGATCATAACCGACAACCGGGATATTATTTATCCATAATTGCGGAACTCCTTCCTCTCCGCTTTTGCGGATCATATCATTACGAGCCGCAACATCTTTGGATACATCAATATCCGTAAAACTCTGGTCTTGTGACTTCAGATACTCCTTCACTTTCTTGCACCAGATACAAGAAGGAGTAGAAAATACAATCACTTTCGCAGCCATTTTTATATCCTCAGTTCATATAATAGTGCAATTATTCCAAAAGCCAAAAAAAATATTTTGGTCTTGAAATATTATGCCAATGACAGCCATCAATAAACAAAAGCAATAAAATGCCATAAAAGACAATTATCTAAGCGAACCGTAAAATTTCTTGCCATAAAATAACTCTGATTTATTGTGGCAAAAAATATGAGGTTGATTTTATGGCAACTATTTTCTTCTGCACTGATTGCGGTTTTGAAACCAGCAAATGGAGTGGAAAATGCCCTGCCTGCGGTGCTTGGGGCACTTTAAAAGAATCCACTCGCGTAACCGGAAAAAATAATAAACCTATAGACACATTTCCTAAAGCCATACCGGAAAGAATTATTGATCTGGTATATGATGAATATTCCAGAACAGTAACCGGGATAAGAGAATTTGATCTGGTTCTGGGAGGTGGAATTGTAACCGGGATGATGATTTTAATAGGGGGCGAACCGGGAATTGGCAAATCTACATTGATGCTGCAACTTTCAGAATGGATGGGAAGACAAAATAAAAAAACACTTTATTGCTCGGGAGAAGAAAGCGCTGAACAAATTCGCCTGCGCAGTAAACGCCTGAAAGTAACCAGCGAAAATATTTATCTGCTATGCACTAACGATGCTGAACAAATTATAGATGCCATAGAAAATAACAAACCCGATATGGTTATTGTAGATTCCATTCAATCCGTTAGCATATCCTCCCTGGATTCTCTTCCCGGAAGCATCACCCAAATGAGAGAAACAACCAGCCGTCTTTTAAAAACCGTTAAGACCTTGGGTATCCCGCTATTTTTAGTAGGGCATGTAACCAAAGAAGGTATGGTAGCCGGTCCTAAAATTATTGAACATATGGTAGATACCGTTCTCTATTTTGAAGGTGAACAACGCAGCCAATACAAAATCTTGCGCGCGGTTAAAAATCGCTTTGGCTCTACTAATGAAATAGGCCTTTTTGAAATGACCCATCTGGGATTGATGGAAGTTTCCAATCCCAATAATATTTTTCTCAGCCACGAACAAAGTGATATCGGAACCGCAATCAGTTGCGTAACAGAAGGTAGCCGCAGTTTCATTGTGGAAGTGCAAACCCTGGTAAATGCTTCCAACTATGGAACTCCCCAACGAGTTGCCGTAGGTATAGACCAAAAGAAATTAGCAATGCTTTTGGCTATTCTGGAAAAAAACCTTTCCCTCTATTTACGCAGCAGCGATGTATTTATCAATTTGACGGGAGGAATCCGCTCTACTGATCCCGCCCTGGATTTGGCTATTCTGGCTGCTCTTATTTCCAGTATGAAAGATAAACCCTTAACCGAAAAATCCGTCTTTATTGGTGAAGTAGGTTTAAATGGAGAAGTGCGTCCCGCATCACAATTGGAAAAACATATCAACCAAGCCCAGAAATTGGGATATGAAAAAATCTTCCTCTCCGGCTATGCCAAAGTGAAAGCAAGTCCGAAAATTATTAAAGTGAAGGATATAAAAGCGCTGTATGCAGCTTTGAAATAATGAAAATGGCGAGATAGCGAGATAGCGAGACGGAAAGAGAGAGATAGCGAAATAGATTTTTTTACAAAGAGAAAAAGAGAAAAAAACTCGTGGCTGGAATTTTTGTACCGGCGCTCGCTGTAGCGCCGAATAAAAACGGCGGAACAGCGTCCGCCGGTACCAAGAACGGCGGAACAGCGTCCGCCGGCTACATAAGACATCCCAGACCTATTAAATCCTCGTTTCTTAAATTAAATCTGCTTAATCTGCGTGAAACAAGTCGTCAGGCCTATTAAATCCTCGTTTCTTAAATTAAATCTGCTTAATCTGCTTAATCTGCTTAATCTGCGTGAAACAAGTCGTCAGGTCTATTAAATCCTCTTAATCCTTAAATCCTGAAATCCTTGTTTCTAAAATCCTAACCCTGAAATCCTCGTTTCTAAAATCCTATCCCTGAAATCCTCGTTTCTAAAATCCTATCCTGAGAGAATATATTACAAAAAGCGTTTCACTACTTCAATAACCTCCGGCAAATCCATTCCAATTTTTTGTAAATGTTCAATTTTAGGGACACCTTGGTCATTCCACCCTTTTCTTTCATAGACGGCATCAATCAATTGCTGATATTGATCTTCCCGATATTTTCTTAATATATCCATCATTTCCGCGGTGCTTTTCCCTTCGGGATTAATATTTAACTTTTCTTTCAGCTGCTTGTCGTATCTATCTTGACGGGAAAGATATTCTTCTTCCGTTACAGGACCCACAGCTCTATAAGGTGGAACATCATCAATTCTTCTCCCCTTTCCCATTCGCAAACAGAAGACCTTTTGGAAGTTATATACGCGTTCGGATTGTTCAATCAGGGTCTTTTTATTTAGGGGCTTACCTGTGATAGCAGTATAGATATCCACATAATTTTGAACATGTTCCGGAACTTTTGCCGGTTCATCAGTTTCGGCATTATCAGCCGGTTCAATATCATTCCAGGGAAGTTTACATAATCCCTGCAGTCCAAACCAGGTTCTAAACATCGGAAAATAGTGCAATGCCTCGGCTTTATCCTTAAAAGTGGGAATCTGGTTATTGACCATATCCATAAAGATTAGCCATGCTTCATCATGTTGAGGTCCTTTTAAAGCAAGAGTATAGCCACCCTGTTGGGCAAGAGATTCTTTACTAAGATACTGAGAATATTCCAAGCCCTTTGCCTCCATCCCTATATCTTGCAGGAAATCAGGATCGGCACCATATTTATTGGCAAAAATTTGTTTCATTTTCCGCACGCCTTGTCCTACGATAACTCCAAAACCTTCACCTCGTGCCATTTGATGCAAAAGTTCCAAAGCGGCATCCGCATTTCCCCAGGTAAGTTCAAGTCCGCCAGTGCGTTCTTTATTCAAAATGCCGTTTTCATAACATTCCATTGCAAAAGCAGTACCGGTTCCAAAAGAAATCGTATCCACCCCATAAGTATCGCAGTAAAAATTAATTTCCACTACATCCCGGGCATTAAAAACACCGATATTACTTCCGCAACCGGCAGCAGTTTCATATTCAGGACCATCCACACAGACCTTCTGTCCTTTATAAGGTCCTGTTCTCGGTTCAAAATTATCCACTGCCTTGCAACAGGATAAAGAACAGCCAAACCAGCATCCATCAGGCATACCCTGCGTAAAAAGATTTTTAAATTCACGGGAATGCAATCCTTCCGCTTCCGGCATTTGACCATATTTAAAATTCCGAATTGGCAGAAGATCATAATCATTCATAATTTCCATTAGATGAGCAGTTCCTACCTGCCTCATTCTATTTTGGGTAGAATCGCCCGCTTCTATTTCTTGATGTAATTTCAAGCCCCTATTTCTAATCGTTTCTACATCCACCGGATTATTAGAATCTACTTTCAGACCGGAATATTTAACCACCAATGCTTTAATTTTTTTGTGTCTGAAGACACTACCTGTGCCACCTCTTCCTGCCTGTTTCAAACGGGCAACCTTTCTCCGTTTATCCCAAAAGGAAAAATTCAAGCAAGTGATTAAAACATTTTCCGCTGCCTTTCCACTGGAAACAACAGATACAAACTGATATTTATCTTCGCTATCGGCAAATTCTTTAATCAATTCTTCAGCAAAAATATGGCTATTGATTTCTTCATCGGGAGCAGAAAGTATCTGCACAATGCCTTTGTCGCCATCAATATAAACAATCACTTCTTCATTGGCTATGCCTTGAAGCTCAATGGCATCCCAACCGGAAAATTTGCTATAAGGACCAAAATGGCCGCCCACATTACAATCAACGGGAATACCTGTTAAAGGAGAGATAGTTGTTACAATAGATTTTCCGCTACCGGGATAACTGGTATTTCCGCAAAGAGGACCGAAAGAAATACAAATTTCGTTTTCAGGGCTATCCCATTTTGTTTCATCTTTTACTCCGTGCCACATTAGATAGAGATCAAAACCCTTTCCGCCGACAAATTTATCTATCATCAGCTCGGTAACCGGCTTTTGCTTTATCTCCCCGGAGCTCAAATTTATATACAAAGAGCGCTTATTATAGCCACGAATAACAGGTGCCGGCTCATATTTGAATTCTGCAATTAGTTTACGGTTCATTTTTTTCTCCTTAAGCAGTTACTATTTTTATTGCTTCGGCAGGACAGGTTCTGGTACAAATCCCACAAGCAATACATTTAAAAGGATTATATACATTTTCAGTAAAACGCATTGCCTGAACAGGACAAACCGCTACACACATCAAACAGCCAATACAAAGAGATTTATTTAAAATAACTACTCCTTGAGGGTTGATTGTTAAAGCTAAAGTTGGACATATCTTGACACAAGTTCCACACTGATTGCAAACAATCATTTCCGGAGGATATACCTCTTCGTTAATCGCTATACACGATTTTTTGGCATTATCCTCTTTAAAATAGAGTTTGGAACAAGCGCTTTCGCAATTATGGCAGGTAATGCATTTGTCTGGAATGGTTTGTAACATTTTCATCGTAGTATATCTCCCTTCTGCATTATATATACATTATAAATCCGGATTTATTTTATGTCAATTATAATCTTACGGAAAGCACCGTTCCAAATTTGTTGCTTAGATGATCAAACTCCAGTAAATCCTTTTTTCTTTGCCATTCATTATTCAATTTCAGATACATAATTATATTTAAATGATTTGCCATCCTCAAATCAGCATAAATTCCCGTATTCAGATTTTCGGGGTCACTTTCATTTTCCAGGTCACTATATATATATTCCAGAATACCCACTAACTTATATGATTCTTCGGCTAAAAATGCAATTCTAAAATCACCTTTGATATTTGAGACAATGGTCTTGGCATCATTCTTGTGATCTTCATATTTCTGCAAATTGTAACCCAAATCAAAACCAAAATTAGTGCCTATATTGAGGGAAAAAATACCGTCAAAATCATTCTCGTTACTGTTAGCATAATCGTTATCCTTATCCTCCGTGGAAAACCTGCATAAAATACTGCCGGAGGTTTCATTAACCAATAATAGAGGACTGCTAACCGGAGCGTGACCATTCATAAAATAGGGTTCTAAATAGAAATTCTGTAAATTGGAAGCAAAAAGATAGGCATTTAGTCGCGTTTTAGGAGTCCAGTCCAAATAGTTTTCAGGAAAATAATCCGAGGGATTAAAAAGCCCTTCTCCATATATTTTATCCGGTATTTCGTTATATTCATATTCCATTCCCAGTTCCGTGATTTGCTTTTTACCACTATAGCGCTTTATTAATTGGAATTTATAGGAGGAATAATTTTCATCGGGATAAATATCGCTTAAATCCGTATGCATAAACCAGCCAAATAACCGTAAAGATTCAGAATCTGGAAAGCCAGCTCCGATACCATAACGAGTCAGGTTGTAACTTCCAGATTTAGCTTCTACCCCATCCCAATTTTTTATCAGGTTATAAAATGCTTCCACTCCTGCCAATTTGGATTTTACTCCAATAGTATTTAGGGAATTAAATTCCTGACAGGAATCATCCTCCTTGGCTATATCTATATATTGAAATTCCTGTGCGGATTTAAAAGTAATAACTTTACTCCATTCAGGAAAACTGGAATATTGATTGTAATCCATTTCTGCTTGTATTTTTTGCGGATTAGATAAAGATATATTGTTTTCCGCATTGCTCAAAAACCGGAACTTTAAAGCCACCAGCCCAAAATCTTTATTAGCTTGATAAAAATTCTCTTGCGTAGAAACAGGAATAAGCATTTCACCATACCCAATCCCAATTATAGCGCAAAATACTAAGAGCAATATAACTTTCAATTTAACTTGCATTTATTCCTCCTCTTTAGGATAGTTCTTATTTTTTAAATATGCGGAAACTGTCAATGGATTTGTCCGTTTGCAGGACAGGGATTTGTGCTTCAAGAGGAGAATGCGAAAAAGCGAGATAGCGAGATAGCGAAATAGCGAGATGGCGAGATGGCGAGATGGCGAGATGGAAAGAGAGAGATAGCGAAATAGTTTTTTTTACAAAGAGGAAAAGAGAAAAAAGAGATTATTTTACAAAGAGAGAAAGAGGAAAAGAGAAAAAGAGATTATTTTACAAAGAGAAAAAGAGAAAAAGAGGAAAAGAGATTATTTTACAAAGAGAGAAAGAGAAAAAGAGTAAAAGAGATTATTTTACAAAGAGAAAAAGAGGAAAAGAGTAAAAGAGATTATTTTACAAAGAGAAAAAGAGGAAAAGAGTAAAAGAGATTATTTTACAAAGAGAAAAAGAGGAAAAGAGGAAAAGAGAATTATTTAACAAAGAGGAAAAGAGAAAAAGAGAAAAAGAGAATTATTTAACAAAGAGGAAAAGAGAAAAAGAGAAAAAGAGATTATTTTACAAAGAGAGAAAGAGAAAAAGAG
>DAONFA010000035.1:19563-23459 GCA_035403355.1 Candidatus Cloacimonas sp.
AAAAGAGAAAAAGAGAAAAAGAGATTATTTTACAAAGAGAGAAAGAGAAAAAGAGATTATTTAACAAAGAGAAATACTCACTTTTTTTATTCAATTTCGCTATTTTACAATCTTGCCATTTCACCTTCTCGCTAAATTCATTCTCAATTCTCAATTAAATCTCTTTTTCTCTTTCTCTCTTTTTCTATTTGTTAAAAAAATTAATCTCGCTATCTCTCTCTTTCCATCTCGCCATCTCGCCATCTCGCTATCTCGCTAAATTAATTCTCAATTCTCAATTAAATCTCTTTTTCTCTTTCTCTCTTTGTAAAAAATCAATCTCGCTATCTCGCTTTATCCATTCATCATTGCTAATCCAAGCATTTTTTCACCGTAGCAATTAGTGATGCAGTATCCAAGCCAGCCCAATGGTAGAGTTCATTTGCTTCACCGGATATAGGATATTGCTTAATTCCAATTTTAACCAGTTTAGCGCATAGCGAATTGGTCGCCAAACCATCTGCAATAGATGTTCCCAAGCCACCATTAACGGAATGATCTTCCACACTGAAGATTATCCCTTTACCGGCAGATGCCTTCAATTGAGCCAAATCCAAATGCAAGGGTGAAGAAACATATAGCAATTCCAGAAAAATACCTTCTTCCCGTAAAGTATCAACAGCTTTAACGGCTTTGGCAACAGGAGTTCCACAAACCCACATACTGCCATCATTTCCATCTCTAAGAACATCAGCTTTGCCATAAACAAAGCTGTAATCAAAATCATATTGCAGAGTTCCATCCATTTTTTTCAGCACCGGAAGTTTAGAGCGTCCCATTGTTACCAGAAAATTTCCCGGTTTATTTATCAGCCAGCGAATTATTCTATCGGTTTGATTAGCATCGGCAGGGCATATTATTTTAAAACCAAACAGATTTCTTGCCAGAGAAATATAATCAATACATTGATGAGTTTTTCCGTCGGCACCAACATCTATGCCTGTATGGGTAAGCACCGTTTTCAGGTTAGTGTGGTTAATATCGTTCAACCGCTGATTATTATAGACCTCGGCAATGCCAAAAATCCCGAAATCACTCCAAAAGGTCTGTATTCCACAAACGGATAAAGCTCCTCCCATTACACAGGTATGCTGTTCCATAATTCCGCACTGAAAAAAGTTTTGGGGACTAACTTGCGCAAATTCTTCGGTCTTTACACTTGTAGCCAAATCGCAATCCAAAACCACAATTGGCGTTTCGGCATCAGTATTTACTTTAGCTAAATCCGCAATAGCTTTTCCCCAAGCACTTCTGCAATCACAATCTGTTTCATAACGAAAGTGCTTGCCAATCTTATAATCCGGCTCAAAAGTAAAACTATTTTGCGGCTTATTTTCCGGTTTAAAATCCAGGCGTAGTTTGCGGTATTTTTTCAGCTCCATCTCAGTTCCCAATTCTTTTAAGGCATCTTCTAATTGGGCTTCGGATAAAACTGAACCATGATATTTCGCATTATTTTCCATAAAGGAAACACCTTTGCCCATTACAGTATGTGCTAAAATCAAAGTCGGTTGCTTAAATGCCCGGGCATTATCAAGAGTAGAAAGAATTTGGGGTATATCATGGCCATTAACTTCAATCACTTTCCAGCCATCTGATTCCCAGTTTTTACGGATATTTTGAGGCATAACATTATGGATGGAACCGCTAATCTGCAATTCATTATAGTCAATAATAGCGATTAAATTATCCAGGCAATATTTAACGGCAAAGCGTCTTGCTTCGCTAATCTGGCCTTTTTGCTGTTCTCCATCACCCATAAAAACATAAACATTATAGGAAATTTCATTTAGTCGGGAAGCAAGGGCAAAACCAGTTCCAGCAGATAAACCTTGTCCCAAATTTCCGCTGCTCCATTCCACCCCGGGAACTCTGCGTTCTATATGCCCTTCAAATATACTTCCCATCAAACGGTATTGAGCAATTGCATCGTTCAAATCAAAATAACCCATCAAGCCCAAAACGCTGAACACGGCAGGAGAAATATGTCCATTGCTGATAATTACTCTATCTCTATCCGGCATTTGAGGTTCAGAAGGATTATGTTCTATAGTATTATAAACGCAAAGCAGAAGGTCAATTGAGGACATTGATCCTCCCGGATGACCCGAACCCGCAAGAGTAGTCATTGTTAAAATTGCTTTTCTTGCCTGCTTTGCCTGGGTACTAATTCTACTAATCAATTCTTGTGTATAAGCTGGCATTTGTTTTTCCTTTACTTGTTTTTACCTGATATAAAAGATTATCCCCTTCACCAAATTACGGTTTGGTGAAGGGGTATCAAAAATGGTGGAGCATAGCGGGATCGAACCGCTGACCTCATGACTGCCAGTCATGCGCTCTCCCAGCTGAGCTAATGCCCCACAGAAAAATCAATTCATAAAATAACCTCTTTTCCAAAAGGCAGAATCCTGTCAAGCAGAAACTGCAACACTTTGAGATTACACTCACCTAATCAGTTGATTTTCAAGTAGATTGAACAGATAATTTTGCCACCGGAAAATTTGCTTGATGGGTTGTTTTGACTCCAATTTTTTTTACCTGCCTTCAATGTAAACACACACGCCTTTTATTTCTACTTAGAACCGTTCTACAATTGGGTTCTGATTCCATAAATTGTGAGTTTAGACAATAGCTATGCATCATTGCAAGCGGACTATCCATTACCCGATACTTAAACGGTATTGAATATCAACTCTGCAAAGCAATAACCGCAGGAAAAGGACTTCTGACAAATAAACGGTATAATAATCTCCCAGCCCTATATATCGTAAAGACCGGAGCAGGAAATTTTTACTTTACTAAAAAACGGCTTACCGTTAGCAAATTGACTTAATATCAGTCCCAAAGAGAATCCGAAATATTTCCAATAAAACTCCGATATGACTCCCGTATCTTTCTCGTATCGCGATATGGGAACGATACGGGAATCTCATTTGCAGCATAGCGGAAATAAGAAGGAAGTGATACTTCTTGTTTTAACTCACAATTTTTCAGATTTCAGACCAGCTACAAAGCGGTTGTAAGTGAACTACAAGTGTGGGGTGTGGTTACATTGAAGGCAGGTAAAAATTGTAAGTCAAAACAAGCTGTTTGTTTTGACTCTAAACCGATTCTTTTTGTGGTTGCAACTATATGCAGAAGCAACAGGAAATTTCGTTCGTTGCCTTCAACTGTCAAAGCTGAAGCTCGGTTTAGAGTTAAAACAAAAATTCGCCCCGAAACAACCATTCCTGAACAATTCCAACCCAACCCTGCAAATATGAAAAAGGACATTTTTTCACGATTGTGGAATTTTAAGGATTGGTATGGCTTGGTTGTAAGGACGCGTGCTTTTTGTTTTAACTCACAATTTTCAAGTTTGGAGACCAGCTATAATTAGGTTATAAGCGCAAATATTTGGGGGGTGTGGTTACATTGAAGGCAGGTGAAAATAGTAAGTCAAAACCTACCGCCGCTTGCATCGTTAATTTTGTGAAGAGCTTATTCCGGTTTAGGATGTTGTTGTGTAGTCGGAGAATGCTGAAATACCTCTTTTTTTCTTGTGGAGGAACGCTGTCCTCCGGCTACACCAATCCGGAGGAACAAAATTAAAAAAGATGCTATTTTCGTTTACTACAAACGGCAACAAGCGAAAGTTATTGACAAAATTCACCCCGTTCAGGTTTTGGATAATAAATATACGGGGTGTAGCGCAGCCCGGTTAGCGCACCTGCTTTGGGAGCAGGGAGTCGGAGGTTCGAATCCTCTCACCCCGACCAATATAAGTAATTTTGGTAAAGGGCGCTTAGCTCAGTTGGGAGAGCACATGCTTTACACGCATGTGGTCGGGGGTTCGAGTCCCTTAGCGCCCACCA
>DAONFA010000036.1:0-1809 GCA_035403355.1 Candidatus Cloacimonas sp.
CAATTATTTTTTCCCATCCCCAAAATAGTTGTTTAACAATTCCCGTTTTTTTGCGGTATGCGGCTATTGAGATTCCCGTATCGTTCCCATATCGCGATACGAGAACGATACGGGAGTCATATCGGAGAGTTATTGAGAGAATTCCAGGTTCTCTTAGGGAATGAAATTTATTTCGTATGCTAATTGTATGCTGTGGTTTGGATTAGCCGGTTCTTTCGACAAAATAAATATATACCATCCTGTTTCTCAAAAAGCGTGTTAAATATATTGCAAGATACGGAAAATTATACTCTTATCTCTTCTCCCTCTGCCAAAGCCCCAAAGGGCGACACAAAAATAGCGATGGTGGTGTAAGCCCCTCGAAAAAAGGAAGATACCTGATTACATTTTATAACTATGTTCTCTGAAAAAGCCCCAAAGGGCGACACTTTGATAGCGATGGTGGCGTAAGCCCCTCGAAAAAAGGAAGATACCTGATTACATTTTATAACTATGTTCTCTGAAAAAGCCCCAAAGGGCGATACTATGATAGCGATGGTGGCGTAAGCCCCTCGAAAAATGCGGAAAATTAAACTCTTATCTCTTCCCCCTCTGCCAAAGCCCCAAAGGGCGACAAAAAAATAGCAATAATGGCATGAGCGTTTTGAATAAAAGGTAAAGTGGATTGAGTTATGTTAATAATTTATCACTTGGCAAAATCATAAGCTTGATTATATTAGCATATAGTTAATCTGACAAAGAGGTATTGACGAATGCCAGAGATGCAAATACAAATACTTATGTGCTGCTGGCTATGCTTACAAAGCCCTAAGTAAAAAAGGATTAACACAAAAATCTAACTGCTCGGACTTTGAGATGATTTGGAAAGAATATCTGGAATACAAATTCATCATTGGAACGATTTAAGATGGTCAAAGAAATAAAAGGACAAAAAGTTACCCTACGGGACCTTACCGTTGCTGACTTGAATGATTATAGAAAATGGTTTACGAAAGGGCAAGAATGGACAAAATGGGATGCACCTTGGGAAGAAATGAGTGATATATTTGCTCAGAACTTTATACAGCGGCTATCTAATCAACTTTCAAAAGAACCTCAAGAGATAAGAACGCGTTTTGAAATAGAAGTAAATAGCACCCATATTGGTTGGGTTTCTTCTTACCTCATAGAAAGAAATCCGAGCTTTCTGGCGGTAGGCATTTCCATCCCGGAGGAGAATTATTGGGCTAAGGGAATTGGCAAGGAAGCATTGCAATTGTGGGTTGGATACATATTTGAAAACTATGGAGTGGAAAACATTTACTGTGAAACCTGGTCTGGTAATGAAAGGATGGTGCGTTTGGCTCGTAGTATCGGTTTTGAGATTATTGAAAATGATAAGATACTGGAATTTAACGGTATGCATTATAACAAACTCAAATTCAGGATTGGCAAGATACCTACACCTCAATGTATCTAATAACCCGAAAAGAAATAGTTGGACTTCTGTTACCTTACTACAAGAAGAATTTGATGCACTTGTGAAAAAGCACTGGATTCCGGATAAATGAAAAGAGAAGCAAATGGTTTGATAATAAAAATGTTCATTCCGAGGGGCTTATGCCACCGTTCCTATAAAAGTGTTGCCCTAAGGGCTTTTTTCATTCGGAAGGACGAAGTCCTCGTCGTTCAAGCACAAGAAGAGGTTGCGCCCTAAGGGGCTTCCAGGAATGGGGAAGAAGGATAAAAAAATACCGTAGCTTACACTAAACGAGGGGCTTACGCCACCATCGCTATTTTTGTGTCGCCCTAAGGGGCTTTCAGGAATGG
>DAONFA010000036.1:1909-22226 GCA_035403355.1 Candidatus Cloacimonas sp.
GGGCTTACGCCACCATCGCTATTTTTGTGTCGCCCTAAGGGGCTTTCAGGAATGGTGGAAAAGGATAAAAAAATACCGTAGCTTACACTAAACGAGGGGCTTACGCCACCATCGCTATTTTTGTGTCGCCCTAAGGGGCTTTCAGGAATGGGGAAGAAGGATAAAAAGATACTGTAGCTTACCTTTTACGAGGGGCTTATGCCGCCGTTCCTATAAAAGTGTTGCCCTACGGGCTTTTTTCATTCGGAAGGACGAAGTCCTCGTCGTTCAAGCACAAGAAGAGGTTGACCAGGAAGTCACCATTGCGATGTTGCCCTATGATCTTTCAAGCATATAGCAAAAGGCGAAGAGTTTGTTCTCCCTTTTTTTTCAAGTGTATCACTTTTCGCTGCCAACTCGTACCATTTTTTATTGCCATCTACAAATTATATAATGTTTCTAATGTCTTATTGCTCCTTAGCAAAAAAAAACGCTGGCTCGCTTTTTATATCCTATCCTATTGCTATAAACCTTTATGGGTTAATTGCTTATGTCTTGTAAAACCCTTTCCCATAGCGGATCGGTAGTTGAAAAATGTTCTTCCGGGTTGATAGGGATATTAACATCCGGGTATAAACTGTCAGAGGGATCTCTATGGATATCAGGTCTTTGGAAATATTTTACTGACACGCTGCACATAATACCTGTATTGGGAAGTTTAAATCCTAATCCCTCACCATAAGTGGATGGTTTTCCTCCGGTAGGGCTTCCGTAAACTATAGCCAGTTCGTTATCCTGACAAAGTGTTGCAAACATCACTGCTGAGCTGAATGTGTGGCTTCCTGTTAGCAGGATCAGTTTACCATTATACTTTTTTATTGAATCATAGCTTCCGGCATTGGGATCTATGTCAGCAAGAGTTGGAGGTCTAAGCTTCGGAGATTTACAATCATAGAATACCACGGAATAAGGTAGTTCTGATTCCACAACCTCATAACCAAAGTCCGAAGATAAGGCATTATTCATTGAAGTCAGATCCATTCCATAGTGTTTTAGCACCAAATCACTTATCTGCATCTTCCCACCGAAGTAGTAAATAGAATCGGGCAATGCACAAAAAGAAAGGAGTATATCTCCCATAAGAGAATTGCCACCGCCATTGTTTCTTAAATCAATAACCAGATTATCTATCTCTAAGCTGTCTATAACAGCAAAGGTATCTTTGAGGAATGATATCCACCCTGAAAATGGAGCATCGGATGTTGCTGCTGTATCTGACATTGCATTGAATTGGAGGTAATATACATTGTTTTCTGGAAGGGCTTTGCCCCAATAGTTCTCTTTACGAGGAGCAGTAACTCCGATTTTTTGCTGTTCCCAAAGGGAGTGTTTTTCGGCTTCCTTAATGTTGATTTCAAAGGTAGTTCCATCCTTTTCAAGGATCAGGTGTAAAGCCCCATCTGAACTGTTCAAATTCAATGCTCGTAGATTGGCAGAGTTCCTAAGCAAAAATGAAACTTGGTCTCGGAACCAGTAGATGTTCTCTCCGGTGGTTAACTGCATAAGCTTCGTCATAAAGGTCTCAGCATCTATGCCATTAATACTGATTACTTTACTACCTATCAATTCTTTGAACTCTGTTGAAATCATTTCCACATACCATCCCGATTTATGCCACCACAAGCCAATGGGGTAAGAAAATGAGCTTTGATTGGATAATGATGAAACTCTGGTATGTCCATCCAGCAAATTATGGGCAAAAGCTCTTAATTTGGCTTCAAATTGAAGGGTATCCGTTACTGTGGCGAGTTCATCTTTCAAGGTTGCAGCATTCTGATTAAAGTTAGTAAGCTCTAAGCTAATGCCAGGATGAGAATCAAGAATTACTTTACAGAAGTAATCAAAATCTTCTTGAAATACATTTAACCGGGAGTAGGAACCGCAGACATGATCATTGGCATTCAATTCAGAATGGACGGCTGATAAGAAGCATAGACAAATGAAAAAAATAAGTGAGATATGGCTTAGCATTGCACGGATTGGACTGCAAATTGAAGAGTTACTCTCGGACTCTTTAAACATTTATTACTCCATCATTTTCAATCAAAATTATCTGCAACTTCAGCCGGCATTTCAGCAGAAATTTTCGCCAAAATCTCCTTGTAGTAGGTTGAGCGAGCTGACAAGCATTCTAAGCTGTCCATCAACATTCTTGGCTGGCATATTCACTTCCGGTAGCGATTTTGGGCTTGGGTTATATCCATTTGGGTGACAATTTACACCTGAAAACATTGATATTAATCTATATGAGTTAAGTCAATACTTTTTTTATAGAGTGTTTAAATCCCTCCATTTTAAAAGAGGGTCATCATAATATAATAACCGAAGAAGAAGTTAAAGCAACTCTGAAATAGCATTGGGGTGAGGATAAATTGAAGGAAAAACGATTAGTTTAATTGAATAACATTATTTTCCCGAGGGGCTTACGCCACCATCGCTATTTTTGTGTCGCCCTAAGGGGGCTTTTTCATTCGGAAGGACGAAGTCCTCGTTGTTCAAGCACAAGAAGAGGTTGACCAGGAGGTTACCATTGCGATGTCGCCCTTAGCGGCAAAAAAAAGGGGGACATCAGAATTACACTTTTTGCTTGACAGGTTGTCAACTCTATTTACAGGTGCATTGTAAACAAAATCTCCAAGAGGTATGAAAAAAATGGCAGAAAACATAACCCGGCAGCTGGACGCCTATATAATGAATAAAATAGCGCTTTCCAGGGCAAGGGGTTACTTAAATGACAATGCAAAGAGTCATTTAATTGAGATAGTAGGCAAATCGGGTTCCGGAAAAAGTCATTTTGTTCAGCCCTTAATGGAAAGTGTGGCAGATATTTATGCCAGGAAGATCTATTTTTCTCCTCATCCTCTTGTGTTAAATCATTTTTCTGAGCTTATTCAAGTGATTACAGAGGTGACGGAAGAAGACCTCTATGGTTATTATCAGGAATTTCGGGATAATATAAACTCGGTAAACAAATACGATTTCTTCTTTTATATTACGGAGCGTTTGAACGGGATGGAACTGTTTCAACCATTTCTATTGGTGATTGATGATAGTGATGTTCTGGATAATTATACGCGTGATTATTTACAATATCTGGTTCAATATTTACCGGATGCGGGAATCCAAATTGTGGTCTTCTCGCAAAAGCGGTTATTTCCTTTTTCCGAAGTAGATAATATTCCCTCTTTAGGGGTAGATGATTGTCAAACTCTTTTACAATTGACCTTTCCGGAGAAGAATTTTGCGGGTAGCAGTGAAAGCGAAATCTTTCAGAAAATAACTTCCGGTAACCTGATGATTATAGAAAAGGTTTTGCGGGAGATGAAGGAGCAAAAGCCGAAGGGGAAATTCAATTTAAGTCCTTACCTGGAAAAGACCTTTGATGCGGAACAGATTTATTATGAGACCCTGGAAGCATTAACTGCCTCGCAGAAAGAAATCTTGGCAGCGATGTATATTTTAGATGGTTTTAGCATTGCAGATTTAGCCAAGGCATTGGATAAGCCCAAAAATTTTAAAGCCGATTTGGCTTATTTAACTGATACCGGTTTAATTTCCAATCAGGAGAAGGGATGTTCGCTGCAAAAGAAAAAGGCATTTTCAGAATGGTTGAAAAATAACTGGAACACGGCTAATGGCGATTTATATAATCAGCTGCTGGATTTTCTGCAAAAGGACAAGAATAAATATCCCCAGATTTTAGTTTCCTTGCAGATCCTGAATAAAAAATACACTGCAGCTCTTTTTGCCAAAGTGAGTTCCGGACTTTCCTTAATAAACGATTCTGAAAGCGTGCTGAAACTGGAAGAATATATTTTAAGCCATACCAAATCCCCTGCCGGCAGATTAGCCAGCACGCAAAAAATTGCCGATGCCTATTCTGCCTTAAACCAGAAGGATAAAGCGATAGATCATTATCGGCAGGCATTGCATATTTCTACGGAAAACAATATTCCTGCAGAGCAAATTGTTTATAAACTTGCCAATGACCTTTATGCGGTTAATTCTTCTGCGTTTGCTTTGGAAATTATCAAGCAATATTCTCCCGCCACGATAGACCCTTACTGGAAGGTGAAAATCCTTTTGCTGAAAGCAGATGTTCAAGCAGAGAGCGAACTATTCAATGAGGCATTTCAGACCCTGGATTTAGCCGGACATTCTTCTAATAGCATTACTAATCAGCAACAACGACACAGTGTTCAAGCCGAGGCAAAAAAAATACGCGGTAAAATACATTATTACATCAATGAATGGGAGCAGGCGGAAGAGGTTTTCAACGAAGCGGAAACGCTATATTCTCTTGCCAAAGACCATAGCGGTTTGGCTGCCATATACAACAATTTGGGCGTTCTGTATATGTGTCAGGGCTTTTGGGAAAAGAGTGAAACCTATTTTCTGAAGAGTTTGGAGCTGGAAAAGAAATATTATAATTTAAACGGTATTTCTGTTTGTTACAATAACCTGGGTGGTTTGATGGATGATAAAGGCGATCCGGCAAAATCTCTATACTACCTGGAAGAAGCGCTTAAAATTCAGAAACTTTTAGTAGAACCCTATAATATAACCAATATCTATAATAATATTGGCGTAACTTTAATGGATCACGGTGACTATGACCGTGCTTTAGATGCTTTAAAAAAGTCATTGGATATAGCTAATGAATTTGGTTTTCAGCGAAATACGATTGCCTCGCTAAATAACCTGGGTGGCTTATATTTTAAGAAAGGGGATTGGCCAGAATCCATTGCCTACTATGAAAAAGCAATCAAGCTCTCGCAGGAAAGCGGATTTAATGAAGGGCTTCTGCGCAGTTTCAATAACCTCGGTGAGGTCTATGAAAAACAGGATGAACTGAACCTGGCTTATGATCTTTATATTAAGGGTTTGGAATTGTTACCTGCCGTATCGGATGATTATATAAAGGCAGAACTTTATGGCAACCTGGGTAGCGTTTTTACCAAATTGCATAAATTCAAAGAGGCATATCGCTATCTGGTGGAGAGCTTGGATTTCTTTAAAAACATTGCAGCCCGGGATAAAATCATTGAGGGCTATCTGAAACAAGCATATTACTTTATCTTAACCCGCAATATTGAAAGTGCGGATTATTATCTGGCGGAAGCCCAAAAACTGGCAACGGAACAAAATCTATCTTATGAAACCGGCCGTTCCTATTACCTGCGCGCTTTGCTGGAACGCAAAAATCTGGAAGCAGCCAAAAATTATCTGAATGAAGCAATCCGTCTTTTTGTAGAAGCAGGCAATAACTATGAGCTATCCTTAGCCAATTATGAACTTGCCGGTGTGCTTTTAGATATGGAAGAATGGGAACAGGCACTGGAGATTTTGAAAAATAACCGCAAGATAATTGAAAAATACGGCTCTATCAAGTTACTGGAACAAAACGACATCCTGATGCAAAAAATATCCCGGGAGTATTCTTCCCAAATGGAAGAAGTGAAGTTTGAAGAAAACCTGTTGAATCAGTTCTATGAAATAACCCAAAACCTGAATACCATAACCGATTTGGATGTGCTGATTGAACAATCTCTAACCAGTTTAGTGGAAATTGCCAATGCCGATGGAGGAATGCTTTTGTTGCATCCCAATCCCAGTTTACCCGATGCCTGGGAATATAGGATTTATAAAAACTTTTCGCCCGATGATAAATATCACGACCAGTTTCAGAATATTTGCTACGAAGTGTTTCAGAACAATAAACTGAAAAACATCAAGCAACCGCACTTCGCACCCAGTTACAATAACATTTTGGCAATACCTCTATCCATCCGAAAAAATACTTTAGGGGTGGTTCTTCTTTTCTGTAAAAGCGGTTCCAAATATTTTTCTGAACGCATTATCAACCTGCTATCCGCACTGGCAAATCAAATTATCGTTATTATAGAAAATATTCTCAGCGCTAATCTGGAAAAGAGCCATAATATTATCCGCGAACAGCTTAGCTCCAATAATATCTATGCCAATATCATCGGAAAAAGCCCCGAAATGATGAAGATATTTGAGATTATTGAAAAGGTGAAAGATACCCCTACAACCGTGCTTTTAGAAGGTCCCAGCGGAACCGGTAAAGAATTGATAGCGCGTGCCTTACACTATAGCAGCAACAGAAGAAATAAGGCATTTGTAGCTCAATATTGCGGTGCCCTGCCCGAGACCTTACTGGAAAGCGAACTTTTTGGTCATGTGAAGGGTTCTTTTACTGGAGCTGCTTATGATAAAAAGGGATTATTTGAAGTAGCCGACGGCGGAACTTTTTTCCTGGATGAAATTGCCGATATCAGTCAATCCACTCAATCCAAACTGTTGCGGTTTTTGCAGGAAGGTGAAATTAAAAGGGTGGGAGCTACAAAAACAGAGAGAGTTGATGTCCGGGTTGTTTGTGCCACTAACACACCGTTGATGGAAAGGGTAAAAAGAGGAGATTTTAGATTAGACCTTTATTACCGCTTAAATGTTATCCGCATTGATGTGCCCCCCTTGAAAAACAGAACTGGCGATATTCCTCTCTTGGCAATTCATTTTCTGGATAAATACAATAAAAAGATGAATAAAAATGTTCCCGGCTTTACTACTGAAGCTATGAAGGTTTTGGAGCAATACGATTGGCCTGGAAATGTGCGTCAACTGGAAAACGAAATTGAGAGAGCTGTAACTTTGGCGGAAGCCAATACATTTATTAAACCCAGCGATTTCAGCGAAGAAGTTTACCGTCATATTGAATACAGTAATACAATTGCTATGCTGGCGGGTAAGAAAAACCTGAAAGAAGCCATTGAAGAACTGGAACGCAAATTAATATCCCAATCACTGGAGAAATTTCAATGGAATCAAACCCAGGCAGCAAAAGAATTGGGTTTATCACGCCAGGGCTTAATTAAAAAAATGCAGCGTTATAACCTCTATAAAGAAGAAGATTAGAACATAGGGAAATTTGGTGGAAAATACTAACGGCAAGGTTAACTATACCGAAAAACAAGGTCTTCAGCTACCTTTGGGACAGCTGGAATTCGTGGCTATTGATATTGAAACTACCGGTTTGAATGCCGATTGGGATGAAATTATTCAGATAGCCGCCATTCGCTTTAGAGGCGAAGAAGTTATTAGCCAATATGTCAGCTTGGTTAAGCCCAAGGGGAAAGTTCCTAAGTTTATTGAGCATTTAACGCATATTTCTGCTGCAGAATTAAGAACCGCACCTCCGATAAATGAAGTATTGCAAAATTTCTGCCGCTTTATAGGAAGCAGTCCTTTGGTGGGGCATAATATCGGTTTTGACCTTAATTTCATCAATCATTTTTTGGTTAGGGGTGGAGAATTTCCCTTGGATAATGTGTTTTGGGATACCGCAGAAATAGCGCGTATTTATCTGCCTTATACTACAGACCATAAATTGAATACGATGGCTTCCTTTTTTGAAATTGATTTAGATAATGCTCACCGGGCAGATGCTGATGCTTTGGCAACCGGCAAGCTTTTTAATGCCTTAACTAATCATATATTAGCGCATTATGGCTATTTACTTAATGCCCGGTTACAGGATTTGGCAATGCAGGCAAATCTTAACAGCGGTTTATATGAATATTTGAAATGGATTGTGAAGCAGCAGCGTTCTACAGCTCTTTCAGGAGACAAGCCGGTTCCGCTAAAAAATGAACTGAATAATGTAATAGAACATACGGTTACCGGCTCCATAAAGAGTATTCCGGAGATTTTTGCCGATGACGGAATCTTTGCCTCAAAATTTCCCAATTTTGAATTTCGTGCGGGTCAAATGACTATGGCAGAACAGGTTGCCAATGCTTTTGCCAAACAGGAATTCTTGGTGGTAGAAGCGGGAACGGGAGTAGGAAAATCCTTTGCCTACCTGGTTCCAGCAATTGATTTCAGCCAGCGGAATAAAACGAAAGTAGTTGTTTCCACCAACACCAAAAATTTGCAGGAACAGCTGTTTTTCAAGGATTTACCGCAACTGAAAAAGATTCTGCCTTTATCCTTCAAAGCGGTCTTAGTGAAAGGCAGGGAAAATTATATCTGCGAAAGACGCTGGCAGGAACTTTTACAGGAACAGACAAGAGGGATAACTTCTTACGATGCTTATGGTTTGCTAAATCTTATGGTGTGGAAGGAACGGACTCATACAGGTGATGTTTCTGAGAATTCTTCGTTTGATAAAAACCGTTTTAGCGGTTTATGGCATAAGATTTGTTCCGATCGCTATCTGTGTGGAGGACGCAAGTGTCCTTTCTTTCATACCTGTTATGTAATGAAATTACGCAAGAATATTGAAACGGCATCTATTGTAGTTATCAATCATTCATTGCTGCTGGCAGATGCTCAAATGGATAATTCTACTTTAGGTGAGTATCAATATCTGGTTATTGATGAAGCACACAATCTGATGGCTGCTGCTTCCAAAAATCTGGGTTTCACTTTAGGGTATGTTGACCTTAACAGTTTGTTCAATCAGTTGGCACATCCTTCCAAAAAATATGCCGGGGGCTTTTTGTCTCTGCTGACCCAGACAATGCATAAAAGCGTGCTGACCAATGAGCAAAAGACACATATAGAGACCCTTTGTGCCAAATTGACAATGGAAATTGAAGCCCAGCGTCAAGTGATCACCAATCTTTTTAATTTGGCTGCAGATTACTGTAAAGAAGCCAAAAGTTATAATAAATTACGGATCAAGAACCTGGATGCATTTGCGGATATTTGTGCTCTCCTAAAGGATTTATCACTTGCCTTCAAAGATATTCTAAAAGACCTTACTGCTCTGGATAATGTGCTAAGAACATTCAACAGCAATCAAGTGAAGGATTTGGATGTTCTGAAGGATAATTTGAACGGCTATCTGCTGCGCTATGCAGAAACGGAAAGTTTGCTTTTAGACCTGCTCAATCCCGATTTGGATAATTATGCTTTATGGATTGAAAACGATTCCAATTCGGAACGCAATATTCCCACCAGCACTTTTTGTTATGCTCCAGTGGAAGTATCGGCTCATCTTAATAGTTTACTTTATAATAAGATACCTTGCATTGTTTGCACTTCTGCCACTTTATCTATCAGGGGCTCTTTCAAGTTTTTCTTAAATCAATCGGGCTTAAGTTTGGTAAGCGCAAAGAATGTAGCTCAGAGCATTGTGGAATCACCTTTTGATTATGATAAACAGTCGTTATTGTTAGTCGGCAGTTTTTTGCCTGAACATAAGGATAAGTTCTTTCAAAGCCAGGCATTGGGTTGTCTGGAACAAATTTTAACTACTACCAATGTAGGCACTATGGCGCTTTTTACTTCCTATAAGGATTTGGATGCTGTTTACGAACATCTTGGTGATACCCTTTTTCATCTTAATCGTCCTTTTTTTGCCCAAGGAAAAGGGAGCAGCAGAAATTCTATCCTGGATGAATTTAAAAAGAGCAAAAATGCCGTGTTATTAGGAACTTCTTCTTTTTGGGAAGGAGTGGATGTGCAAGGGGATTCCCTTTCTCTTTTAATATTATATAAAATACCTTTTCAAGTGCCTTCCGAGCCAATCGTGGAAGCATTGATAGATAAGCTGGAACGGGAAAACAAGGATTCCTTTATGCACCTGATGTTGCCGAATGCCTTATTGCGCCTAAGACAGGGTTTTGGACGCCTGATTAGAAGTAAAACAGACCGCGGGATAGTGCTGATTATGGATTCCCGGGTTTCCAGGAAAAAATATGGCACTTACTTTAAGCAAATTTTACCGGGTCCCTGCATTGAGCTGAAAGATGAACAGCAGCTGATTACAGAAATCGGTAAATTTTTCAATCCCTTACCAACGGATGTTTGAGGATGGATACTTTTCTTTTGTTACGGAAGGAATATCCGCAACTTATTGATGACGGCATTATTCACCCGGAAGTTTCTTTAAAAGAACATTGCAGTTTTAAAATTGGGGGGACTGCCGAGGTCTTCTGCATTCCCAACACCCAAAAACAGTTACTGACGCTGTTAAAGTTTTGTCTTTGGCACAATATTCCTTATTTTATCTTAGGGAAGGGCTCAAATTTACTTATTTCGGATAAGGGAATAAAAGGAATAGTAATTACTACGGAGCGTTTTAATAAAATCACTTTGGGCAAGCGTTATTTATCTGCTTCCTGTGGAGTTACTCTTAAGGACTTAGGTAATTTTGCCTGCGAGAATGGCTTAAGTGGATTAGAATTTTGTTCCGGTATTCCGGGTTCAGTTGGGGGTGCGGTTTTTATGAATGCTGGTGCTTACGGAAAAGAGATTAAGGATGTTCTTTACAGCAGCAGAGCTATTTTACCCGATAATGCAAAGTTAGATAGTAAAAACCCTGTGATATACCTGAAAGCTACTGAGCATAATTTTTCCTATCGGCACAGCGTCTTTCAAGAGAGGGGCTTAATTCATCTCTCCTCCAGGTTTTGCTTGAAAAAAGATAAACCGGAAAATATCCGGGAACGGATGCAGGAATTGCAGCAAAAAAGACAGGACAAACAGCCAATGGATTTACCCAGTGCGGGTAGTGTTTTTAAACGCCCCGAGGGTTTTTTTACCGGAAAATTGATTGAGGACTGCGGATTGAAGGGCTTTCGGATTGGGGATGCAGCTGTATCCGAAAAGCATTGCGGTTTTATTGTTAATCTTGGTTCTGCTACTGCCAATGATGTTTTACGGCTGATTCAGCATATTCAAAAAACCGTTTATGAACGCTATTCAGTTCATTTGCAAACGGAAATTCGGATGGTGGGGGAACTTTGAAAAGCCGGCAAGTAATCCTGCCGTTGCTATTTTTCGTTGTGTTGATATTCCTCTGGCAAGCAATTTGCACCAAAGGGATAATCGCTTTTTGGGTAGTTCCTTCTCCGCAACAGGTATTTAGAGTTTTTATTGATTACCCGGGTTTGATTTGGCACCATCTAAAACCAACTTTAACGGAAGCAATAAGCGGACTTTTAATAAGCGTTATTTTGGGTTCTCTAACTGCCATCGTAATGAATTCCTCCCGCTTTATAAAACAGCTAATATACCCGTATCTGATTATCTCTCAAACAGTTCCTATAATAGCAGTGGCACCTTTACTCATCATTTGGTTCGGTTATGGAATCAGCGCTAAAATCTTTGCTGTAGTGCTGATGTGTTTTTTTCCCATTGCTTTGGGACTTTATGATGGTTTCAGAAGTGTTTCCATAGATCAAATTCGCCTTTTAACTTCTATGGGGGCAACACCTTATAAGATTTTTACCCTGCTTAAAATTCCTGCTGCTTTACCCAATTTTTTTACCGGATTAAAATTATCTGCAACCTATAGTGTGATGGGAGCTGTTATCGGTGAATGGTTAGGCGGAACTTCCGGCTTGGGAATTTATATGACCCGGGCTACGAAGTCCTATCAGACAGCTCATATTTTTGCAGTGATTATTGTTATTGTAGCTGTAAGCTTAGCGCTGTTTGGAATCGTGGCTTTGCTGGACAGGATATTGCTGAAGTGGAAATATCATCTTACAGATGAATATCTGGAACCTGTGAAAGGAAATTAGCCACCGAGGACACCGAAAAAAAGATAAAAGCACGCAGATTACGCAGATTACACAGATTTCATTATATTTAATTAGTGGTTGTGAAGATCAGGTTAGTTAATAGGCCTTATTTAGCCAATTACTTGAAGTTAATTAGTCATCCTTCATTCTTATCCGCACATCCTGGCTGGGAATTTGTACAAAATCGCCTGGTAAATAGTTGCCGGAAAAGTGGACACGAACATAGTGGTCGCTCAAAAATTCGCAGCAGCCATTCACATTTTTTTCCACAACACCGCTTAAAAGGATATTATTATCCACCAGGGACTTAGTATAGGCAGCGGTCAGTTCATCGGATATTTGGCTTAGTTCATTAGCTCGGCGATTTTTAATTGTTTTCGGGATTTGGTTAGGCAGATCAAAGGCAGGAGTTCCTTTTCTTTTGGAAAAGCTGAAAATATGCAGATAAACCAGGGGTAGAGAGCGCAAAAAATTACAGGTCTGTTGATGTTCTTCTTCCGTTTCACCGGGAAAACCGGTTATTACATCCATTCCGATGGCGGGGTAAGAAATCTGCTCCCAAATTTTAACTGTCAGTTGATTAATTGTGGTAGTGATATAGTGGCGCCTCATCCTTTTTAGCCCAGTATCAGCACCGCATTGCAACGGTATATGGTAATGCGGGCAAAGCTTGGAAATTAAGGGAAGAGTGTTAATTAGTTTATCATTAAACAGTTGCGGTTCAACGGAGCTGAGGCGAATCAATTCCAAGCCCTTTATTTCGTTTAAGCGGAGCAAAACATCCGTCAAATCGTTGTTTCCATCTTTATATAGCCCCAGGTTTATACCAGAAAGGACAATTTCCTTATAGCCGCTATCCACAAACAGATGTGCCTGCTGAAGAACCTGTTCCAAAGTTGCAGACCTGCTGCGTCCCCTGCCATAAGGAACTGCACAATAGGCACAGTTAAAATCGCAGCCATCCTGGATAATTTGAAAGGCACGCGTGCGGTTATACATTTTGGTAGTTGGCTTATAGGCAAATTCCTTTGCCTGCATAATGTCCATAAATTCATAGTTACTACCTGCCAGAATATCTGCTATATTAAGTTTCTGCTGATTATCTATAAGCAAGTCAATATTGCCCATCCTGGAAATTTCCTCAGGATAGCGTTGGGCAAAACAGCCGGTTACAACAATTTTAGCAAAGGGATTTTTGGCTTTTTGAGCTAACGCCTGACGGATTAAATAACGGCTTTTATAGTCCGTTCGGTTAGTTACTGTGCAGGTATTGATGATATAAATATCCGCTTCTTCCTGCCAGGGAACCAATTGGAAATCTTTAAACTGGTCTAAAATAACAGCTGATTCTGCCTGATTTGTTTTACAACCAAGAGTGGCAATAGCGATGCGAATCACGATTTTAACAAAAATTGAAAGATAGTTGGTGCATAAAGTGAATGTTCAATTTCCAGCACTTTGTCGGCAATTTCGGCGGGATTTTTACAGGAACTGATATCCACTTCTTGTTGTGCTACAATCTTGCCGTTATCGTATTGGGAATCAACAAGATGAATGGTAGCCCCGGAAACATTATCTCCCGAAGCAAAAACTGCCTGATGAACTGCCATTCCATACATTCCTTTGCCTCCAAATTCAGGCAGTAAGGCAGGATGGATATTTAAAATCGGAATTTGAACCTGCTTTATAAAATCTTCCGAGAGCTGCTTTAAAAAACCCGCTAAGGCAATAAGTTCTATATTATTTTGCCGGCAAAGCTCTATAGCTCTGGTTTCAAAGCTTGGCATATTATTAGTAGAAATTATCTGATAATTCAGGTTTCTTGCTTTTGCTAAGGGGATTGCAGGGGCATTTTTACAGGTGAAAATCACCAAAGCGATTTCAACAGGCAACTTATTCTGCGTAAAATAGTTATGCAGGGCACAAAGATTTGAGCCACGACTTAAGCCGCTGCTGAAAACAGCTATTTTATGGGTTGCAGATGCAGGTCTTTCCATTGCTGTTCATCAACCTCCGAAGGTGCCTGACTCATTAAATCCGTTGCCTTCAATGTTTTAGGAAAGGCAATAACATCGCGGATAGAATCTGCCCCGGTCATAATCATCACTAATCTATCCAAACCGGGAGCTATGCCTCCATGAGGTGGAGTTCCATATTTTAACGCTTCCAGAAAGAATCCAAAACGCTCTTGCAGTTCTTCTTCACTAAAGCCGAGGATATCAAATATTTTCTTTTGGATGTCATAACGATGGCATCTGATACTACCGCTGGAAAGTTCAATTCCGTTGCAAACAAGGTCATATAATTGTCCTTCAATTTCCCCTGTTTTTTCCGGAATATCCAAATAGGGTATATGTTCTTCCTTGGGTAAAGTAAACATATGATGAGCAGGTTCCCACTTGCCTGTATCCTGATTTTTGGTAAAAAGCGGAAAATCAGTTATCCAACAAAAGGCAAAGCTGTTTTCGGGAATGAGATTTAGTTTGGGAGCCAGGAAATTACGCAGCCCTGCCAGAACCTTGCTTGCCATTTCATAACTATCTGCCGCAATGGTTATTAAGTCATTTATTTGAGCGGAGGTTTCTTGAATAATGGCTATTGCTTCCTCGGGAGATAAGAATTTACTGATACCGCTTTCCAAACCGTTTGCCGTTACTTTGGCAAAAGCAATTCCTTTTCCGCCAAGGTGTTTAGCCAGTTCAATCAATTCGTCCTGCTGTTTTCTGCTGAAATCAGCTGCTCCGGGAATAACGATTGCTTTAACCACACCCCCGTTTTGCAGGGTAGAGGAAAAGACATTAAAACTGCAATCTTTAACGGCAGGGGAAAGATCAAACAGCTTCATTCCAAAACGAATATCAGGTTTATCACAGCCATAATTATCCATTGCTTCCTTATAGGGCATCCGGGGAAAAGGAAGGGCTAAATTAATGCCTGAAATTTCCCGAAAAAGTTTGGCAAATAGATGTTCTATCAGGTCAAAAATCTGTGCCTGAGAAACGAAACTAAGCTCTATATCCAGCTGCGTAAATTCAGGTTGCCGATCTGCTCTTAAATCCTCATCCCGAAAGCATCGGGCAATTTGATAATATCTGTCAAAGCCGGCAATCATTAAAAGTTGTTTAAACATTTGGGGGGATTGCGGCAAGGCATAAAACTTTCCCGGTTGCACTCTACTGGGAACAAGATAATCTCTGGCACCTTCAGGAGTACTTTTCATCAGGATGGGGGTTTCAATTTCATAAAAACCCTCATTGTTTAAAAATTCCCGTATAATTTGCATTATGCGATGCCTGGTAATAATTATATTTTGCAGTTTGGGACGGCGCAAGTCCAAATAGCGATAGGTAAGCCGCAAATCCTCTTCAGCCATAGCTACTTCACTAAATTGAACAGGAAGGGGCTGGGCTTCGTTTAAAATATAAAATTCCTCTGCTTCCAGTTCAATTTCACCGGTAGGAAGATGGGGATTGATATTAGGTTCGGTGCGGGAACAGATTTTTCCGCGCACTGCTATCACATATTCGTTACGAACCTTTTCCGCTTTGGCAAAAATCTCTTTCTGCTCAGGATGAATAACTATTTGCAGGATGCCTTTCACATCGCGCAGGTCTATGAAAATCAAGCCCCCCAGGTCTCGGCGTTTATTCACCCAACCCATAACGGTTACTGTTTTTCCCTTATGTTCCAAACGCAAATCTCCACAATAGTGGGTGCGGGTTAAATTTTCCAGGTAATCAAGCATTTTGTTTCTTTTTTCTCTCTTTTCAGTTTAGTTTAATGGCTTCAAAAAGCTTATCTATTTTCTTCACTCTTTCTCCCAAGGCATTAATCATATAGCATTTTTGCAGATATGCCGCGTCGGGATAGATTAAAGTATTATTTTTTAATGCTTCCGGCAGTAAATTTCCGGCAGCTGTATTGGGTGTGGCATAACGACAGTATTCCGTGTTGCGTTTACTGATTTCCGGGCTCAAAAGAAAATCAATGAATTTATAGGCAAGTGCTTTATTTTTACTGGATTTCAGGATAACGATATTATCCATCCATAAACTGGTACCTTCTACAGGGAGAAAGAATTTCACTTCAGGATTATTTTCCATCACTTGTAAAGCATCTCCATTATATGCCTGAGCTAAAAATGTAGTGCCATCCGGAACTTCGTTCTTATAGCTATCGGAATCAAACTGAGTGATATTATTATCCCATTCGGCAAGGGTTTTTTCTGCTGCAGCCAATGCTGCGTCGCTTGTGTCATTTAAATCGTAGCCATTGTAAATTAATGCTGCGCCAACAACTTCGCGTGCATCATCCAGCATCGTAACTTTATTTTTGCCGGTGAAAAAATTATTTGCCAGGATATTCCAGCTTTGGGGCTGAATAACTTCTGCCGGAATATAGCGTTGATTATAAATTAAGCCGGTTAAACCCCAAAAATAAGGAATAGCATATTTATTGCCTTCATCAAAGCTTGCTGCTTTCTGCAAAAGATTGCTGTCCAAATTTCGGTAATTTGGAATTTGGGCTAAATTCAGAGGTTCCAATAAGCCCGCATCGCGCATAATAGTTACATGGTCTCCACTGGGAAAAACAAGATCAAAGGATTCCCTTGAGCTTATAATTTTGGTGAGCATATTTTCGTTGGAATCATAAGTGCTATATTTAATGGAGCATTTATTCTGTTGTTCAAATTCCTTGATGAGATCGGGATCAATGTAATCGCTCCAGTTAAAAATATAGAGAACCGGTTTATTTTTGCTGCAGGAATTGCAAAAAACCAGCAGACCGATTACCAGCATTAGGACTAAAAGTTTTCCTTTTGTCATCATTCTCTCCTTAAGTAGGGTGATTTTTATCAGCTTCTAAAAACCAGCTGAATCACCTAAAAGATTCTCTTCCGGATTACCCGGATTTGGCTGAAATTGTAATTAGCAATTTTCCCAAATCCAATTTACAATCCGCCATCATCAACAACATTCGCCTGCCCTATTCCTTCCTGCAAATGCACGCTCTGCAATAAAATCCAGCCAATCACGAAGAAGAAGATCAAGGACAAAACGGAATAACGAATATCTCCTGTTTCGTGTGCTATCCAGCCATAAAGAATTGGACCAATAATAGATGATAAGCGTCCTGTCAAGGTATAAAATCCGAAAAATTCTGCCTGCCTGTTTCTTGGGGTTAAAAGCGAAAGCATTGTTCTGCTGTTTGCCTGGCTGCTGCCGATTGCCAAACCGGCAACCAGCCCTACAAAATAATATTCCGTTGCACTGCTGCAAAAAAATGCCCAAAGAATAACGCCAATCCAAATTAAAAGCGAAAAGCTTAAAGAAACTTTTACATTCAGCTTATCGGTTAACCAACCGAAAAATGCTGCTCCTAAAATGGAAGTAAACTGTGCCAGAATGAAATAGGTTATCATTTGGGGAGTTGTCATTCCAAATCTTTCTGCTCCGTAAATGGAAGCAAAAACAATCACGGTAGCAATGCCGTCATTATAGATAAAATAACTGAAGATATACTTCAGCAGTTGAGGCAGCTTGGCTATATTTTTTAAGGAATAAATAACTCTCTGCCAGGCAATACGATAATAGTTACTTCTTTGAGAGGGAGGACGGAATTCTTTCAACCAAAAGAAAGTGAATAAAGAAAAAAGAAAGAGATGCAAAGCTACAGCCGGAAACACAATCCGAACATTTATTTTTACCAGAAATAAAGCTACAAGCAATGAAACCAAACCACCTACATAGCCAATTGCCCAACCGAAACCTGAAACCTTACCGATATTCTCCGGTTTGCATATCTCAGGCAGAAAAGCATCGTAAAATACATTTGCACTGTTAAAACCAAAATTAGCGATGATAAAAAACAGCATCCCGGTAAAGACATTTCCCGGTTTTACAAAAAACAGCAAGCTCGTAAAAATAATCGTGAGATAGCAATTGATAAAAAGCATTCTTTTTTTGGCTCGGGAATAATCAGCAACAGCACCAAAAATTGGAGCTGAAATTGCTACCAGAGCCATTGAAATTCCAATTGCCCTTCCCCAGAGCAATTCTCCATAACCGGCATTACCAACCACTACGCTTTTGATGAAATAAACACTGTAAACTACCGAGACAATTATTGTAGTGAAAGCGGAATTGGCAAAATCATAGAGCATCCAACCAACTATGTTCCGGTTGAATTTCATTGGGCAATACCTTCCAGATACTTTACCGGGTAACCCTGCCAGATATTACGAATGTCTTCTTTGGGGCTGGAAATAAACACCTGATAATGGTTATTGATGCAGTTTCTAATCTGTAGCGAATGATATGTATCCAGTTCAGCAAAAATATCGTCAAACAACAGAATGGGTTTAATGCCGGTAATTCTTTCTATTAAATGTGCTTGCAAAAGCTTCAGGATAATAACAGCAATGCGTTTTTGACCCTGCGAAGCATAAATGCGCATTTTATGCTCTTGCAGTTTGAATTCATAATCGTCTAAATGAGCGCCAACTATTGAACGCTGCAACACTTTTTCCCTTTCTTCCAAAGCTGTAAGCTGCCTGATAATATCTTCCACAGAGCTTTCCAAAGGCAGTTTCAGGGAAGATATATAGCCGATGGTAATTTCCGTGGAAGCAGGAAAAATATCTTTAAAGGTCTCTTTCAAAGCGCTATTTACTTGCTGTAAATAACGGTTTCGGTAATTCCAGACCTCAGCTAAGGAAGTGGCAAAGGCAAGATTCCAGCTGGCAAGTTCCGTGCGGGAATAGGTTCTTTTAAGCATTGCGTTGCGTTGTTGAACCAAATGCAGAAAATTCCTTAAAACAGTTATATAGGGAGGGTAGAGCTGAGAAATAGCCAGGTCAAAATATTGACGCCTGAAACGCGGTGGACCGCTTATCAATAAATGGTCTTCAGGAGCACAATAGATTACTTTTACTACTTCAAATAAAGTGCTTAACTGGTGCACGGGCAAATCGTCCAGTTTTAATAACTTACGCTGTTCCATATAGCTGAGGGTAACTTTTTGCTCAATTTCCTGATCACTTAGGAAAAGAGCTGCTACTCTGAAAAATTGCCCTTCAAAATTGAGCAGTTCCTCATCGTAGTGAAAACGGATGGATTTACCTATGCTGCAATAGGCAATCGCTTCCAGAAGATTGGTTTTTCCGCTGCCATTCGGACCAATGATTAAACAGCCCTGCGGGTTGAAATCAAACTCATTCTGGCGATAGCTGCGGAAATTCTCAAGTTCAATTTTAGCCAGGTTCAAATTTTTATGAACGCAAAGGCATCAACAGGAAGGTTATTTCCTGATCGGGAACAGGTGTTTCGTTATAAATCATCATCGCATCTTTGGAAGTTCCAAGTTTGATGACAACTTTTTCTGTATCTATTGCTTCCAGGATAGAAAGCATATATTTGAAATTGAAAGAGATACCTGTGGAGTTACCGGAATAATTGTATTCATCAATATCTTCTTTGGCTTCACCGGTATCACGGTTACTGGCATTAACTTCAAAATGATTGCTATCCAGGTCAAAATGAATACGCATATTATCGTCCGGAGCTACCAATGCCACTCTTTTGATGGCAGTTATCAGATTATTTTTGTCTATAACGAATTTATTGGGTAGCTCAACAGGAAATGCTTTCTGGTAATCGGGATATTTATGTTCTAAAACTTGGGACGAGATAAAATATTCGCCGTAAACAAATTCAATCCGATTGCGTTCCAAACCGATTTTCAGCTCTTTAACATCTTCAGAATAAATCTTTTGAAAAAACATCAAGGTCTTCACGGGAATTATTCTTTCTACATATTTCTGTTCCTGTTCCATAAAGATATTCAATTCTGTGTCGTCATCATTTACCAAGGCAGGTAACAACGAAGTATGCAAAACTTTAATCTCAGCTACTCTGCGTCCATCCGTAGCCACCATTATATGGTAATCGGGAAATATTTTCCAACAAACACCATTTAATGCAGTGCGGTTAGGATCTGAAGAAACAGCGAAGTAGGTCTTTGCTATCATTCGGTTAAAAAGCTCGGCAGAAAGCGAAATCACATTTTTATTTTGCGGATCGGGAATAATCGGAAAAAGAGTGTGATCGGCAATCAGTAAATTAAAATCTACTTTACCGCTTTGAATCATCAGCAGTTCGTCATGCTGCCAAAGATTGATTACCGCATCGGGCATACAGTTTATAATTTCATTAAAGTGATGCGCTGAAATGGCAATAGTTCCACTTTCGGCAACAGCTGCAGGAATTTCCACTACAACCAATAACTGTAAATCCGTAGCGCAGATCCGGATGGTGTTTTTCTCTTCGGATGCCTCAATCAGATAATTATTTAAAATAGGAGATGTGCTCTTGGTAGGAACGATGGATACAAGATGCTGAATGCGTGCCAGCAGCTCTTTTCTTTCTATTGCTACTCTCATCTTAACCTCACTGTGATTATTTATCGTTTTTTTCAAACAAAAAAGCAAGGGATATTTAGTCAATCACTTTTTTGGGAAACGAAGTTTTTCTGCTACTGAGGACTTATGACGACTTGTTTCACGCAGATTTCGCAGATTTCGCAGATTTCGCAGATTTCGCAGATTTCGCAGATTTCGCAGATTTGATTTTTGAAATTAGGATTTTTGAAACGAGGATTTCAGGATAAGGATTTTAGAAACAAGGATTTCAGGATTTAAGGATTAAGAGGATTTTAATAGG
>DAONFA010000037.1:0-15196 GCA_035403355.1 Candidatus Cloacimonas sp.
AAGGTTGAGAAGGTTTAGAAGGTTGAGAAGGTTGAGAAGGTTGAGAAGGTTGAGATGCCTTAAAGCCCCTAAGGACAACATCGTAATGCTGATCTCCTGGTCAACCCCTTTTTGTGCTTGAACGACGAGGAAATCGTCCTTCCGAATAAAAAAGCCCCTTAGGGCAACACAAAAATAGCGATGGTGGCATAAGCCCCTCGGAAAAAGTAAGATACGATAGTTTTTTTTCACTTTCCCGGTTCCCTGAAAGCCCCTTAGGGCGAGATCGGATGGTTGACCTCCTGGTCAACCTCTTCTTGTGCTTGAACGACGAGGAAATCGTCCTTCCGAATAAAAAAGCCCCTTAGGGCGACACAAAAATAGCGATGGGTGCTTAAGCCCCTCGTAAAAATCACGATGCAATCGGCGGAAGGTTTTGACTTACAATTTTCACCTGCCTTCAATGAAACTACGCCCCACACTTTTAGTTCACTTACAACCGCTTTTTAGCTGGTCTGAAATCTGAAAAATTGTGAGTTAAAACAAAAAGCATACACCCTTCCAACCCAACTATCAATCACCCAATATTTCTCCGCCCTCCGTTCTCTGCCAAAAAGCTCCTAAGGGGCTTTCAGGATGCGGGAAAATAATAAAAATACTGTAGCTTATATTTCCCGAGGGGCTTACGCACCCATCGCTATTTTGGTGTCGCCCTAAGGGGCTTTCCAGCATAGAGTAAAAGGCGAAGAGTTTGTCTTCCCATTTTTTTTCAAGTGTATCACTTTTAGCTTGCCAACTCGTACCATTTTTTATTGCCATCCACACAGGGAAAAAGGATAAAAAGATACTGTAGCTTTCATTTTACGAGGGGCTTACGCACCCATCGCTATTTTTGTGTCGCCCTAAGGGGCTTCCAGGAAAGGGGGAAAAGGATAAAAAGATACTGTAGCTTTCATTTTCCGAGGGGCTTACGCACCCGTCGCTATTTTTGTGTCGCCCTAAGGGGCTTTCAGGATGCGGGAAAAGGATAAAAAATACTGTAGCTTACTTTTTACGAGGGGCTTACGCCACCATCGCTATTTTTGTGTCGCCCTAAGGGGCTTTTAGGCAGAGGGCAGAGAGATATTTTTTTCCGTATTTTCCGAGGGGCTTACGCACCCATCGCTATTTTTGTGTCGCCCTAAGGGGCTTTCAGGATGCGGGAAAATAATAAAAATACTGTAGCTTTCATTTTCCGAGGGGCTTACGCACCCATCGCTATTTTTGTGTCGCCCTAAAGGGCTTTCCAGCATAGAGTAAAAGGCGAAGAGTTTGTCTTCCCATTTTTTTCAAGTGTATCACTTTTAGCTTGCCAACTCGTACCATTTTTTATTGCCATCCACAAGGGGCTTTTTTATTCGGAAGAACGTTTTCCTCGTCGTTCAAGTACAAGAAGAGGTTGACGAGGAGGTCACCATTTCGATGTTGCCCTAAGGGGCTAAAAATTACTTCAGCAAAAGCACCTTAGCTGTTTTACGATAATCTGGTGCAGAAAGTTGGATAAAATAGATACCTGAAGCAAGGTCTTTGCCATTTTCGTCTTTGGCGGAAAAGCAAAAATGTTGTTCTCCTCTGGAGTAGATAGCATTAACTAAGGTAGTTACCCTGCGTCCTTTGATGTTATATAACTCTATGGTAATCGGTGTGTTATCTCTATAAACGCTGAAAGAAACAGTTGTTGCCGGATTGAAGGGATTGGGAAAAACTCCTTTTAAAGCTGTAGAAACCCGGGGAGCGGTTATATCCTCTGCGGCATTAACTTCCAAATTAAAATCTGCTGTTGTAGTGTTTCCCGGTATTATATTCACTTCCCTGCTAACAGGATTCAATCCTGGAAAGGATGCTGTAATATAATGCAAACCGCTACTCAATAATAATGAATAGGTTCCAGCGGCAGAAGTGTAAGCAATTTGGTTAGCATCGGCAGTAACGGTTGCTCCGCTAACTAAATTAGTTCCATTTCTCACGGTGCCGCGTAAAAAACCTGTGTTAGGAGGACGCATAATAAATCCCGTTTGAGGATACTGATTAGAATCAAAAGCATAAAGAGGTGGCGCATTGGGATCGTGTTCTTGCTGGTCACTGTAAATATATTTTGTGCGTTGCATTGCCCCGGATTGGATGCGGAATTTATTTTCGGTATTAAAAACATTATAATCAAAAGGACGCTGCACCATTAGAACAAGGTTTTGACCCTGATAATTGTATGCAGGAGAAAGCGGAAAAATTATCTCATTCTCGCCTGCCAGGAAGGACATTGTTCCGTAATAAACCAATGATAGTTCAGAACTTGGTATCCAAACTAAAGGCAAATTAACCAAGTTAGTTTCGCCCAGCCAGATAATAACAGGTGTCCCATTAATATTTTCAATAAAATCATTGTAAAATATCAGGTGGGTAATAAGCCCCGTGGTATCTATTTCCGGAGCATAAATAATGGTTTCAAATAAGCTGGTGTGATAGGTGAAATCCAGAGGCAAATTGCCGGTAAGATTACCACTTCCAACATTGATATTAAGATAGCCCGCTTCCAAAGCAGTGATATTTTGCGGTATGGAACTATTATTTGCCGGATTTTGATCTCCAGGTAAGATGATATCTGCATAAATTAAGTAACTTCCAGGAGTAGAAGGAACCCAGGATAATGTTTGATAAATTGTTTGCCCTGCCACAATAGGATTTCCTGCTGCCATAGCTAAAAGCTCTCCATCTTCTTTTACTAACTTAACGGTATAATTATCCTGAGCTTCGTAGCCAAAGTTATTTATTTGAACTTGCACTGTTTCAGCCGCACCTAAAGTGACAAAACTATCGGAAGTAATTGCGCTACAGGCAAGGTCGTTGGCAATGCCTTGAGCCGTATAGGTAATTTTTATTTTAGGATATTGACCGTTAAGAACAAAACCGCTTGCAGGAGGATTGGCAGGATCTAATACTTGAGTATCGTGATAGGCATTCCTGGCTCTGGTTATTGTATCGGTCTGACTGTAAAAATTATCACTGGAAGAAAAATAACCACTCTCCATAGGTCTCTGAACCATCATAACCAGAGTGTCCCCTGTATAATTGAACAAGGAATCAAGTTCTATATTGATAATATGAATCCCGGAAGGATAACTAACCTCCCCGTCAAATACTAAAGTCAATTCGGAGGAAGGAATCCAGCCGGCAGTTAAGCTTGTAAGAGTCGTAGTTCCCAGCCAAATTTTGGTGGGTTTATTGCTGAGCTGAGTTACGAAATTGTTGTAAAAAGCAATCCGGGAAATAGTTCCCTGAGCAAAACCCAACTCATTTTGATAATATAAACACTCAAATAAAGAGTTATGATAGAAGAAATCCAGAGGAATTCTTGCCATTTGATTGCCTGAGCCGATAACTACTTCATCCGCAGTTAAAAATGCCCAGCTGAAAGCTAAACAAGCTGTCAGAAATGCTATGATGATTCTTTTACGCATCGTAACCTCCTTATTTAATTTTGCCCTAAGCAAGGTTAACATCAAGGAGAAAGAGCAACTTTTGAACCGTTTTAGATATTTTTAATAATAGAATTGCAGTAATTATCCTCTCTCCCTGCTGCCCTGCAAGGAGAAAAATCCTTTAGCTATGCCTTTAGGATACCCTACATCGGAAATTGCCAACTAAAAAAACTATTCTCCTTCCAAAATTATATAGGCAAGGGCAAAATCCTTTTCGTGTGCCAAACTGAGGCAAATATTATTTACTTTCAGCTCGTCCGCAATTTCTTTCGCTCCGCCGGTAAGTTTGATAGAAGGAGCACCGCTTGCAGAATTGATAACTTCAATATCCAGCCAATTAACTTTTCCATCCCATCCGGTTCCTAATGCTTTCATAACTGCTTCCTTAGCTGCAAAACGAGCTGCAAATGATTGTGCGGAATTGGCTTTGCGGGAACAATACTCAATTTCTGCAGGCGTGAAGAGTTTTTCGCAAAACCTGGAGTTTTTGGTGATAGCATTTTGAATACGCTCGACCTTAATAATATCACAACCAATGCCAATAATCATATTATAAAGCTCCTTCCAGTTTTAACAACTGCTGTTTTATAGGCAACCCTCCGCCATAACCTTTTAAAGAGCCATCTGAACCAATTACCCGATGACAGGGAATCAGCAAAGAAACAGGATTTTTATTTAAAGCTCCGCCAACAGCTCTACTTGCCTTAGGTTTTGCTATGCGTTTGGCTAATTCCTTATAAGATATAGTTGTTCCGTAAGGAATCCGCATTGCTTCTTCCCAAACCATCAACTGAAATGGAGTTCCCGTTGCAAAAAAAGGAAGGTCAAATTCTTTGCTTTTGCCCTGAAAATAAAGATCTAACTGCCGGTAGATTTCTTTTTGCAAGGAACCAAAGGGCTTGCCGGATTTCTGGTTCACGCAGAAATTAACGCTCATAATGGTCTCTTCTTCAATCTCCAGCAGCAGATGGAAAAGTCCATCGGGACTGTTATAAAAGATTCGTTCAGACATATATACCTCCGGAGGGTTGACGTCCTCGTCAACCACCTCTCACGCTTTTTTTCTCTACCAAAATGTATGCGGTAACGAAAAGACCGGGTTACTATTGAACGACAAGGATGTCGTTCCTCCGGGTTGTTGACCTCCTGGTCAACCACTCTTTTTCTTATGAACGATGAGGACATCGTTCTTCCGGATTGTTGACCTCCTGGTCAACCACCTCTCACGCTTTTTTTCTCTACCAAAATGTATGCGGTAACGAAAAAACCGGGTTACTATTGAACGACAAGGATGTCGTTCCTCCGGATTGTTGACCTGCCGATCAACCACTTCCAACTACATAAAACAAAGCCCCTTCCTAAAATTGAGAAAGGGGCTAAGATTGAGTTTTTCTGTGTAACTATACAGTGAATCTTCTTCTTTCTTTGATTCTGCCTGCTTTACCTTGAGCGCTGCGCAGATAAAATAGTTTCGCTCTTCTTACTTGACCGTGACGAATAATCTCCAGTTTGTCTATATTTGGAGAATTTTGGGGAAAAATTCTCTCTACGCCTACACCACTGGAGACCTTACGCACTGTAAAGGTCTTGGAAATGCCGGCACCCCGTTTTTGAATAACGATGCCTTGAAAAACCTGAATGCGTTCCTTGTTACCTTCTTTAATTTTATAATGGACTTTAACGGTATCGCCTACGCGATAATCCGGTAAGTCAGTTCTGATTTGGTCTCTGCCAACTTGTTGCAGAATATCCATTTGGGTTCCTCCCATATATATACTCGGAAGGAAAAAACCTGTTCTGATTTGGGTTGAACGGATTTAAAAAAGGATGTTTCTCTACTCCCGTTCACATTTATCTTTAGTCCTAAAACGCTATCTTCGCCAAAAAATAAAGCCCGAGAAAAATAATCCACTCCGGGCAAAAGCCCCGAAATCTTATGTTTGTTTTGGTTTCTTTCTTCCTGCTTGTTTACTCTTATTTATTCAAGTCCGGTCTGCGGGTTCGGGTTAAGCATTTTCCCTGTTCAATTGCCCAATTTAAAATCTCCTGGTGATTTCCGCCGCATAAAACTTGCGGCACTGCCAAGCCCATAAAGACATCGGGTCTTGTGTAACAGGGAAAACCCAGCCCTTCCTTGCTGAAAGAATCACTATGGGCACTTTCAATATCACTCAACGCACCGGGCAGTAATCTGCAAATTCCATCCATAAAAGCCATTGCCGGAATTTCACCTCCGCTTAAAACATAATCCCCCAAAGATATTTCATCCGAAACACAGAGGTCACGCACTCTTTGATCAATTTCCTTATAGTGACCGCAAAGCAGAATTATGCGTTGGTAGGAAGTGTAACTCTCTAATATCTTTTGCGTTAACGGACGCCCCTGCGGAGTAAAATAGACCACCGGAGCATTTCCTGTCCGTAAAAGTTCGCTTAATGCATCGTATATGGGTTGAGCTTGAATTACCATTCCCGGAAAACCGCCATAAGGATAATCATCTACTTTATGGTGTTTATCAGAAGAAAACCGACGAAAATCCGTCAGTTTCACTTCCAGCAGTTTGCTCTTTTCTGCCCGGGAAATGATGCTGCTGCTTAAAAAGCCGCTGAAGGCATCCGGAAAAAGGGACAGGACTTCAAAAATCATTTCTTCGCCAATGTCTGATAGAAAGATATAAGCTCCAGGGCATTCTGTAAAATTACACAGCCGGGATTATCTATCACCGTATCTATGTAATAATCTACAAAAGGAACCAAATATTCAGTTCCTTTGCTGTTCACAATCTGTAGAACATCCTGAGCTCCATTGAAAAAAAAGTCCTCTACTATTCCTAATTCCTCACCCGCAAAAAGAACCTGGTAGCCCACAAGGTAATTTAGAGAAGGTGCTTCCGTATCTTGCTCCGTTTCCTCAATGCCAATCACTGCATCTTTATGCAAATATAGTTCTTCAGAAACACCATCTTCCCTTAGTTTAATCCAGGTTTTGTTGCCTTGTCTCATTCTCTCACTGATAGTTACAAAAAACACTCTATCGCTGTTAAAGATCAAATACAGTTCCTCAAGCTCAGAAAATATAGTTCTATATTCCGGCTTGATCATCACAGGATGAAAGCCATCTGCATTCTGCCTACCCAGTTTGCCAATTCCGGTTAGAAAAGGATGTTTCATTTACTCGATAATTTCGAGCTCCGCACGCTTTCCTTGTTTAGTGCTTACAGCATTAATAATTGTTCTGATGGCACTTGCGGTTCTGCCACGCTTGCCAATCACTTTGCCAATATCAGCTTTGGAAACCCTAAGCTCATAGAGGGTAATTTTGTCGCCAGTGATCTCGGTAATATTCACTTCCGCGGGATCATCAACCAGAGCTTTAACTATGAATTCAATGAGTTCTTTCATCTTTCACCTCAGTTTTCTTTTATTCTTTTATTCTGCTTCCGCAGTAATCTGGTTCTTTTTTACTTTACTTTCATGCCAAATTTGCAGAACTCCTGCTTTGCGTAATAAAGAACGAACAGTATCCGATGGCTGAGCACCTACGCTAAGCCAATATAAAGCCCGTTCCGTATCTATATTTATTTTTGAAGGATTGGGTTTGGGATCATACCAACCAACACATTCCAGATATTTTCCATCACGCTTCTGGCGAGAATCAACTACCACTATCCGATAACTGGGCTGATTTATTGCCCCCATCCTTCTCAATCTTAGTTTAACCATTAGTTCTCCTTCAAACTATATGCATAATATATTAAGAATTATACTTCTTTTTTAAAACTAAGCTTTCCGTCAAGATAAATTTTTCAATCCTTTCTCAGAAAAGCATTGCCAGCTTTTACCGCCGTCCAATCCCATAATAGGTAAAACCCATTTCCTTAACCGTTTTGGGATTGTATTGATTGCGCCCGTCAAAGATAACTTTACTGCGCATAATTTTACTCATTCTTTCAAAATCGGGATAGCGAAATTGATGCCATTCCGTAATCAGCAACATTGCTTCTGCATCTTTCAGGGTTTCATATTCATCGGCGCAAAGAGTAACGGAATTATTATTCCCGAATATTTTCTTGGCTTCTTCCATCGCTACCGGATCATAAGCTTTAATATTGGCTCCCAAAGCAATAAGTTCGTTAATAATTACTACTGAAGGCGCTTCCCGCATATCATCCGTCTGTGGTTTAAACGCCAAACCCCATACAGCAAAGGTTTTTCCTTTCAAGTTACTGCCAAAATGAGCAATAACTTTTTCTACCAGCACTCTCTTTTGCGCAGCGTTAACTTCTTCCACTGCAGTTAAGATACGCGGTTCGTAACCCACTTTAGAGGACATTTTGATAAGGGCTTTAATATCTTTGGGAAAACAACTTCCCCCAAAACCGACTCCGGGATAAATAAATTTATAACCAATGCGGGAATCACTGCAAATACCATTTCTCACTTCTGCGATATCTGCTTCATAAGCATCGCAAAGACGGGATATTTCATTAATAAAGGAAATCTTAGTTGCCAGAAAGGCATTAGCGGTATATTTTGTCATTTCCGCAGAACGAATACTCATCAATAAAACCCTGTCATTCGTCCTGCAAAAAGGTGCGTAAAGAGTCCGCATAATTTCTCCCGCTGCAGGATTATCAGTTCCAATTACAACCCTATCCGGACTCATAAAATCATCTATAGCAGAGCCCTCTTTCAGGAATTCCGGATTGGAAACCACAGTAAATTGTAGCTCCAATTCAAGCTCCTTCAGCTTTGCCTGGATTTTCTCCGATACCAAATCAGCTGTTCCAACGGGAACTGTGGATTTATTTACGATAATTTTGGGCTCATTCATAAAACCGGCAATTTCTTCCGCAGCCGCAATTACATATTGTAAATCAGCGGAACCATCTTCTCCAGGAGGAGTTCCCACAGCAATAAAAATTATCTGCGATTCGGTTACTGCCTGCTGAATATCTAATGTAAAGCTCAAACGCTTGGCAGTCATATTACGCAGAATCATTTCTTCCAAACCGGGTTCATAGATAGGAACTTTACCTTCATTCAGTAGTTTTATCTTGTTCTCATCCTTATCTACGCTAATTACCGTATTGCCCATTTCCGCAAAACAAGCGCCTGTAGTTAAACCCACATAGCCACTTCCTATCACAGCTATTTTCATTTTTGCTCCTTAAAGTATTTTATTACTTGAGAAATGCCGTCCTTAAGCTCTGTTTCGGGTTTCCAACCTAAAAGCGCTTTGGCTTTGTTGCAGGAAAGCAAAGACCGATGTAAGTCCCCTTTTCGGGCAGTCCCAAAATGCGGTTCACTGTTTATACCTAATTGCTTTGCTATTTCCCGATACAAATCCCTGGTAGTTGTTTCCCGGCAAGTTCCAATATTAAATATATCCCCTGCTCCCTGTTCCAAAGCCAGTAAATTGGCTTGAACTACATCCCCCACATAAACATAGTCCCTAATCATTCCGTCCGGTTCATTCTCATAACGATAAATAGTAGGTATTTCGCCTTTCAGCATCTTTTCCGTAAAGAGCGATACAACTCCTGCCTCTCCTAAAGAGATTTGCCGGGGTCCGTAAACATTGGCATAACGTAAAACCGTGTAATTCAAACCGTATTGGTGACGGTAAAAATAGAGATAGTCCTCTCCCGATTTTTTGTTTATAGCATATACGGATAAGGGTTTGGGATTGTAACTTTCGGTGGTAGGATACTCTTCCGCTTCACCATAAATAGCTCCCCCGGAAGAGATATAGATAACTTTTTTCACTCCTGCTCTAACGCAATTCTGCAAAACATTAACCCAGCCATAAACATTGGTAGTAATATCTTTTAGAGGATTTTCAATGGAGAGCGGCACACTTATCTGAGCAGAATGATGATTTACTATAGCGGGCTTTTCTTTGGCAAAGACCTCGCTTAAACTCTCAGCACAGATATCCATTTCGTAAAAAATCGCTTTAGGATTGATGTTACGCCTGTTTCCCGTAACCAAATTATCTACAATAACAACTTCGTGGCCTGCTTGAATATAAGCATCGGCTACATTAGAACCGATAAAACCAGCTCCACCCGTGATTAGTATCTTCATCAGTCCGTCTCCACAATTTCGTATTCACCAATAATCTTGATGTCTTCGGTTTGCACTTTCACCAGCACCGCCTGCCGTAAAATATTCACCTGTAAACGCACTTCCGTAAGCTTGGATTGGTCTTCCACAACTCCACAAACGCCTTTCAAGGGTCCGTTCACGATTTCCACTTCCAAACCTTTTTCCAACCAAAGCCCCGGTTTCATTTCCACATTCTTCTGCCTGCCATAATAGATTGCCCGCAATTCTTCAATCAACTCTTTTTGAACATTCACTTTAAGAAATCCTACCGTATAACCCGAAATCTGTAATTCCTGTTTGCTTCTGAAATCTATGCCCGCAAACACATACGAAGGAAAAAGAATTTTATCCACATCCACTTTGCGTCTTTGGTAGATACGCTTATCTGTATATTGCGGTAAATAATAGGTTATTCTATGCTGCTTGGCATATTCGGCAACCTTTTTCTCACAGCGAGGTTTTGTATGCACAACCACCCATTGCCTGTCATCGGTGAAAAGTTCCAGTTCACCATACAATTCATCTATATAGACAGGTTTATGGGTAGCCATTTTTAATAACGGTAATATTCCGGTTTATAAGGTCCCTCAAACGGCACATTAATATATTCCGCCTGCTTTTTGGAAAGCTGAGTTAATTGCACTCCCAATTTGGGCAAATGCAAGAGCGCCACTTCTTCATCCAATTTCTTAGGCAGGGTGTAAACATCAATTGCGTGACGATTTTGCCAAAGGTCAATTTGCGCTAAAACCTGATTACTGAAAGAGCAGCTCATTACGAAGGATGGATGGCCTGTGGCATTTCCCAGATTAACTAACCTTCCTTCCGAAAGCAAAATAATCTCTTTATCATTGGGAAGTTTGATTAAATCTACCTGGGGCTTGATATTCACTTTTTCCACCCCTTCCATCTCATACAGCTTATTCACCTGAATTTCATTATCAAAATGGCCGATATTACAAACGATGGCTTTATTCTTCATTTTAAGGATATGGTCAACTCTGATAACATCGCAATTTCCTGTCGCCGTAATGAAAATATCTGCAATCTCTACCATATTTTCCACAGTATTTACTTCGTAACCTTCCATCGCTGCCTGTAAAGCACAAATAGGATCAATTTCACTAATCACAACTCTGGCACCCAAACCGCGCATTGATTGGGCACAACCTTTTCCTACATCTCCATAACCGCAAAGCATAACTATTTTGCCGGCAACCATAATATCCGTTCCTCTCTTTATTCCATCGGCAAGAGATTCTCTACAGCCATAAAGATTATCAAACTTGGATTTAGTTACCGAATCATTTACATTGATGGCAGGGAATAATAAAGTGCCTTCTTCTCTTCTTTGATAGAGACGATGAACGCCGGTTGTTGTTTCTTCGCTAATTCCTTTTAAGCGCTGGACAATTTTATGCCATTTATTCGGGTCTGCAACTAACTTGCTGATAAGCAATTCCTGCACTATTTGCATTTCTTCATTATCGCTATCTACTTCCGGAAGCTTACCATTTTGCCGGTATAATTCTTCTAACCGGTATCCTTCATGAACCATCAGAGTTGCATCACCACCATCATCAACAATTAAATCGGGTCCTTCGTCCCAGGAAAGCGCTTGTAATGTACACTGCCAATACTCATTCAGGGTTTCTCCTTTCCAGGCAAAAACAGGAATTCCCCTTTGAGCAATTGCTGCTGCAGCATTATCTTGAGTGGAAAAGATATTACAGCTTGCCCAACGAACTTGAGCTCCCAATTCAATCAGGGTCTCAATTAAAACAGCAGTTTGCACTGTCATATGCAAGCTGCCGGTAATTTTTGCTCCTGCAAGGGGTTTACTATTCCGGTAGCGGTCTCTTAAAGCAATCAAACCTGGCATTTCAGTTTCAGCCAGGTTAATTTCTTTTCTACCCCAGTCAGCTAAGCTCAAATCAGCTATTTTGTAATCCATTTCTTCCTCTTATCAGGTATTCTTATTATCTATTGCGACGGTGAAAGTCATTTCTTCCCCCGTCTCTACCTCTATTTCTATCATCCCGATGTTGAGGATGGTAGTTTTGGTATTCTTCTCTATGGGCATCAGGATTGGGTGTAGGATTTCCCGGCACTCCTTTCATAGTTAAAGAAAGTTTGCCTTTATCCATTCCGAGGGTTTTAACTTGCACGGTATCGCCTAATTTAACCATATCCAGAGGATGATTTATGCGTCCGGTAAACATTTCCGAAATATGCACCATCCCTTCTTTGGCTCCACCTAATACTTTTACAAAAATACCGTAGGGTTCAATGCGCGTTACCTGTCCTTCAAACATATCACCGGCAACAGGATCAATGGCTATGCCTTTAATCTTAGCTTTGGCTTTATTGATAGAATCTCCGTCCGGCGAAAGAATTCTCACCGTTCCGTCATCCTGAATATCAATCTGCACCTGACATTCTTCAATGATAGATTTTATCATCTTTCCACCGGGTCCAATAATCTCTCCAATCTTATCTATCGGCACTTTGAAGGATTCAATGCGAGGAGCCCAGGGAGCAAGTTCACTTCTTGGTTCGGCAATGCATTCCGCCATAATATCCAAAATCTTGAAGCGTGCGGCTTTTGCCTTATTTAAGGCAATTTCCATAATTTCTCTGGTTATTCCCGAAATCTTAATATCCATCTGCATTGCAGTAATGCCTTCCCGCGTTCCTGCACACTTAAAATCCATATCACCCAAGTGATCTTCCAAGCCCATAATATCGGTTAAAACAATATAGTCCTCACCTTCCATAATTAAACCCATGGCAATTCCGGCTACAGGAGCTTTGATGGGAACGCCACCTGTCATTAAAGCCAAACATCCACTGCAAACAGATGCCATAGATGAAGAACCGTTGGATTCCAAGGTATCTGCTACCACCCGAATAGTATAAGGAAATAGTTCTTTATCCGGTAAAACAGCTTTTAAAGCTCTTTCTGCCAAATTGCCATGTCCCAGTTCACGACGGCCTGTAGGTCCCATTCTTCCTGCTTCGCCAACGCTGAACGGAGGGAAATTGTAATGCAGATAAAAGTTCTTTTTATATTCTGTTTCCAAACCGTCTATCACCTGTTCATCAGTTCCACCGCCTAAAGTTAAAGTTCCTAAGGATTGCGTTTCACCTCTGGTAAAAAGTGCCGAACCATGCACTCGGGGTAAAATGTCAATTTCACAGGTTATCTCTCTAATATCATCAGTTCCGCGTCCATCTACACGATGCTGTTTTCTTAAAATGGAATCCCGCACATAGCGACGGATAAGTTCTTCAAAAGCCATTTTATAATAGCGTTCCGTTTCTTCCCAATGGTCCCCTTCCGTTTCAGTAAACACTGCATTCATTTCTGCTTCAGCTGCATCAAAAGCATCCTGTCTTTCCTGTTTGCCAAAAATTACAGCTGCTTCCGCTATTTTTGCCCCAAAAGCATTTTCCACTTTGCTCATAATCTCTTCCGGAATGCTATCCAAAATCACTGCCACTTTTTCTTTGCCGCAAGCGGAAATGAAATCCTGCTGCAAAGCACAGAGTTTTTGAATTTCTTTATGTCCTGTAAAAACAGCATCCAGCATTATTTCTTCGCTCAGTTGCGAAGCAGCGGATTCAATCATCACAATTGAACTCTCACTTCCTGCAACTGTTAAATTGAGTTTAGAATCGGTTTCAATTTCGTTGAAATGGGGATTTACTACAAACTGGTCATTAATATAGCCAACTGTTACACCGGCAATAGGTCCGTTAAAAGGTATATCGGAAATGGAAAGAGCCAAAGAAGCACCAAAAACACCCATTGTTGAAGGATCGGTAATACCGTCAAAAGAAAGCACGGTTACAACGATATGAACTTGATTCCGAAAACCTTCCGGAAACAAAGGACGAATAGAACGGTCAATAACCCTTGCCATCAAAGTGGCATCAGTAGAGGGCTTTGACTCCCGCTTAAAAAAACCACCGGGTATTTTACCGGCAGCATACATCTTTTCAATGTAATCAACTGTTAAGGGAAAGAAATCCTGATTTTCCACGGGTTCTTTAGACATCGTGGCGGTAACCAAAACAGCTGTTTCTCCATATTGGATAAAAACACTGCCATTGGCTTGTTTTGCCATTTTGCCAGTTTCCACAATCAATTTGCGTCCGCAGAAATCGGTTTCACGACGAGTAATATTGAAGTTATGCATAACTTCTCCTTTTTATATTCTGCGGGAGAAGAAGCAATAGGCAAAAAGGTCTTTTCTTTTACCCTTTGGCTTATTGCTCATTTCTCCCGCTGTTTTTTTTCTAATAGAGCGAAATCTCTATCAACTATAAAATCCGGTAGGTTGACATCTCTGCCAACCTTCTAAACAACATTTATGTCATTTACCCGGAATTAGTTATCTCAGAGTTTATTTCCTTATGCCAAGTGCCTTGATTAAATTACGATATCTGGTAATATCTTTTTTCTTTAAATAATCAAGGAGACGCCTGCGTTGCCCGATCAGTTTCAACAAGCCGCGCCGACTGGAAAAATCCTTCTCGTGGATTTTCAGATGCTCTGTAATATCTTTAATTCTTTGAGTTAACAGAGCAACTTGCACTTCCGGCGAGCCCGTGTCTGATTCATGGAGTTTAAACTCTGCCATGATAGCTTCTTTTGCCTCAGGTTTTAACGGCATTTCATCCTCCAGATGATTTTGATAAGTCCAATTTTTTGGGTGTCTCTTATCTGTCCAGCATTATTTTTGGGTGACAGGGTTAACGGGTTAACAGGGTTAACTGGTTAACAGGTTAACAGGTTAACGAGTGACAGGGTTAACGGGTTAACAGGTTAACAGGTTAACGGGTGAATGGGTTAACGGGTGAACAGGTTAACGGGTTAACTGGTGAGATCGTATGGGACAAGATAGATAATTACAGACATAAAAAGTAACCAAAGTTAATTATATTTAAAGGGATAAAAACTCAGAGTATTATTATTACTTCTATCAAAGCTCTCCTTGAAACCCAAGTTAATTATATTTAAAGGGATGAGAACTTAGAGTATTATCAATACTACTATCAAAGCTCTCCTGGGAACGCAAGCTAATTATATTTAAAGGGATGAGAACCTCTATTTATTGTTGGCTTTAATCAGACCGAGAAGCTGGCGTTTTACAGAAAGAGCCAGTTCTCTGCATTTATCTGCTTTTTCCTTTTCAGAAATAAACTCCAGCATAATAGCTATATCTATTTGTGTATTCAACTCCGTGATTGAACCCAAAGCAATATTTAAAAAGTTTAAAAGCTCCGGTTTAGTTTTCCTTCCACAACCTTCTGCAATATTGTAAGGAACGGAATTTGCCGCTCTTTTCATCTGAGAAATTAAACCCCATTTTTCATCAGCCGGAAAGTCCTTCGTAATATTATAAATCTCTTTAACAAGCAATAAACTGGATTTATAAACTTCCAAATCCGTATGCATCATTTTAATACTACCTCTCTATCTTTATTGTTCTACCTGTATATTTTATACTCACTTAGTTGTATTTCCCTATTTTTCATCAGCCGGAAAGTCCTTCGTAATATTATAAATCTCTTTAACAAGCAATA
>DAONFA010000037.1:15296-20221 GCA_035403355.1 Candidatus Cloacimonas sp.
AACTGGATTTATAAACTTCCAAATCCGTATGCATCATTTAATACTACCTCTCTATCTTTATTGTTTTACCTGTAAATTTTATAATCACTTAGTTACTCCACTTTCTATTTCTCTATTTTCACGCTCAACACTCTATTTTCCACTTCCCCCCTTCACCTGTTAACCCGTTAACCTGTTCACCCGTTAACCCATTCACCTGTTAACCCGTTAACCTGTTCACCCGTTAACCCCTTCACCTGTTAACCTGTTAACCCATTCACCTTTCTGGTGGAGGTGGCGGGAATCGAACCCGCGTCCAGAAAACCGATCACCCCAAAATCTACATACTTAGTTGTCTTTATCTTAAGGAAAGCAGTGAAAGACAATCAGACCTGTTTTCCTGCAGCTGATTTTTCTTGGGTAGAACTTATCAGCAATCAGTTCTACCGCATCCGTACTGTTCCGACGCCCAATCTTCTTCCGACGGACCGAAGAAGTTGAACGTTAGCAGCTTATGCTGCTAAAGAGTAATTGTTGTTTGCAGTTAATTTGCGTTTTTGTTACTTGTTAACGGAGTGGTATAACAATCTCCGGTATGCATTTAGAGCACTCTGATTCCCTGTCGAAACCATTTCACCCCCTATGAACTGTATAAAAGAACTTAAAATGGAAAACTGATTTTTGCCCCTAAAAAACTCTCTTACGATAACCAAAATAATCAATATACCTTCGCTGTCAAATAGTATTTTTGCTTGAGGACTTTTTGCCTTACAATTTTCACCTGCTTTCCCGAAAGCCACTATCCACCGTCTTTTTCACTGGCAACGGAGCTTTTCCCTTATCCCGAAGTAAAAAAAGCAATTTATAACAAGAATGAATTTTCCCAATACAGTAATACCCTAATATTGAGAGAAAAAAGCTCAGTTGTAAGGGCATCTTTCATTTTTTTTATCTCCCGATTTTCTGTTTGGAGACCAGTAGTAATCTTATTGTTCGGGGAGTAATAACTGGGGGAGCATATTCCGGAAGGCAGGAGAATATTGTATCTTACAAAAAGCTCGCCGATTCCAAAAAGTTAGCCGATTCCAAAAAGCTCGCCGATTCCAAAAAGTTAGCCGATTTCAAAAAAGGTGAGACCGATTTTACTTGACATTATATGCGATTTATATTATCGTATATATAAATAGGAAAGGGAGAACATAATGAAATTATCCGCTATATTCTACGCGATCGTGATTCTTGCGTTTTTTATGCCGTTTTTTCTGATAAGTTGTGACAAGTCAGAAGTTGCCTCCTTAAGTGGGGTAAAATTGGTTACCGGTGGTGAAGTAAAATTAGATCTAGCTAATATATTTAATGGTTCCTCGGGGGAAGGTAAATATGAAAATCCCGCAATTGGTATTCAACTATTTGCAATAGTAGCTTTTATCCTGGCGATTGCAGCACTGATTATGGCTTTGGTATTACCGCTAAAGATGTATCCTCTGCCTGCTTATATCAGCATTTTGGGAGTTATTTCACTTCAATTATTGAATATAGAAATACCGCAAATGATATCGTCATTTAGTAATTTTTTAGATGCCAATCTGAAGTGGGGAAGTACTATTTCGCTTAAAGTTCAGCCAGGTTTCTGGATAGCAAACATCGGATTTATTTTAGGGGGTATCTCCACTCTCCTTACAGGGATTAAGAAAAGCTCCGAATCTTCATATATTGAGCAGCCGGAGGAATATCCTGCCTCCGAAATTCAGGGCTGGGAAGAAGAATATCCTGCAGAGGAAACAATTTCTGAGCAGGAAGAAGAGAATATACCTCCGGAAGAGGAAATTCCCACCCTTATAAAAGAAGAGAATATACCTCCGGAAGAGGAAAATCCAACTCTTCTTGAAGAAGAAAACCCCGCTATTATAGAAGAAGAGCCGAAGATAAATTAGAGAGCAATTATTGTGGATGAGATTGCAGAGCTACGCTGGATAAGAATTTTACTGCTAATAATTGCTTTGCCGATAGTGGCATATATTCTTAAAACGCTTAAAAGTATATTCATTCCTCTGGTCTTTGCCATTTTTCTGCTTTTTCTGTTTGCTCCTCTAATCAATTATCTGAAAAAGCGTAAAATCCCGATGGCTTTGATTTTACTGCTTACTTTGGTAATTATAGCTGTTTTTTTAGGAGTAGTAATTCTGTTAATTTATGCTGCTTCCAATAGTTTAATTAGTGGTTTGCCGCGTTATCAGGATAAGTTTATTACTCTTATCTCCAAGTTTACGGAGTTCATTCAGAACCTGGCAAATAACTGGAATATCAGTTCGGAGAATATTTCCATAGCTAATATAGCCCAGATTTTGAGCAGCGGCTTTATCTCCATTCCTCAATTTCTAAGCAATACAGTGAACACTTTTGTAAGTATCATTCAGAATATTCTGTTGATTATCTTTTTCCTTATCTTTCTGCTCTTGGAAATTGACAAACTGCCTTTGCGACTGAGAAGAGCCACCACCAAATTAAGTAAGGAACAAACCCTGGATATTTTGCAAAATATAGAGAAGCAAATTCAGAACTATTTAACCATCAGAACCTTGGTTAATCTATCTGCCGCGCTGCTTTGTATGCTGTGGATGCTTATTTTCGGAGTGGATTTTATTCTGGTGTGCGGAATTTTGCTTTTTGTTTTGGATTTTATTCCTGATGTGGGTTCTATCATTTCGTCTGCAATTCCTATTCTAATTTACCTGCTGCAGAGTGGTTTCAGTTTTTTGTGGTTAATTTTTACTTTGCTTATTGTTGCCACGCAGATGCTGATTGGTAATATTATAGAACCAAAGTTACAGGGAGTGCAGTTAAATCTCACTCCCATAATGGTTTTGATTTCCTTAATTTTTTGGGGTTGGCTTTGGGGAATAGTAGGAATGCTGATTTGCGTTCCCTTAACTGCTGCCATCAATATTATTTTAAAACAGGTTGCCCCCAATAATTTTATCTCCGCTCTTATCAGCAGCGAATAATTCACTACTCCTAAAGCGAAAAAGAGAGCTTTGCAACATTGAAGATATCAGGATAGCCCTATTAAAGATAACTACCTTTTATTTGCTTGTTATCACTGGTTTTTTTTGTGCTCTTCATTCTTTATTCGTCATTTCCAGGTTTCCAGATTTCCCTGTTTTCACCCTAAAAATAAAATACAGCGTTCCCAGAAGACCGAAAGCTGCAGCCGTGATAAAATTTAAATCGGGACTTTTCTGCCAGAGAAAAGCTCCTCCAAAAGCTGCAAAAGAAACAATCACATCCCGAATCAAATAATAAGTTCCAAAAGTATATGCTTTCGCATCTTCCGGTGCCAAATCCATAATTAATGCTTTTCTTGTCGGCTCGCCAAATTCTTTCAAACCCCGAATAATAAAGGCAATAACCATTGCGGAAAAGCTATGGCTGATCAGCAGCACCAGAGGAAAAATGGTAAAATTGGCAAAAGTTATGGCTACAAAAGGTTTGCGGGTGCTTTTATCCGCCAAATAGGCAATCGGAATATAAATCAGCATTGCTGTAACCATTTCAATCGTAGTTAAAATACCAAACTGCAATTCGTTAATGTTATTATTCTCCACAACCCATACAACTACAAAGGCATACGGAATCTGTTCACAAAAACGCACCAGAATATCGGAAACAAGCAAATGCTTCAAATTGGAAGAAAAGCGGCGAGAACTTTTACTTTTGTCAGGTTTAGCTTCCGGAGGTTGATCTTGAATGAATTTGCCTTGCACCATTAACGCTACGGCAGCTAAAATAAAAGCCACCATAAAAGCATAGCGGACTCCCTGAATGCGGCCATAACGCAAAATTAAAGCACCCCCAAGAATAGGACCTAAGGACATCGGAATCCGCTTTACAATGGAATTTAAAGAAATTCCCATTGAGCGTCTATTTGCCGGAACTACCGAAGAAATCAAGCTCATTGTTGCCGGCAGGGAAATTGCCGTCCAGGAAATGAAAAAAACTGCTCCCACCAAAACAGCTATCCAGGAAGGAAAAATAACCACAATCAGATAACCGAACATTGCCATTAAATTAAAAACCTTAAGTGCCTTTTTATAGCCGAATTTATCTGCCAACCAGCCACCTGGAAAAGAATATAGGGCACTTAATAAATTATCCATCCCATTCAATAGACCGATAATTATGGAACTGCCACCCATAGCAATGATGTATAATGGCAGAAATCTTTCCGCCATTTTTTCACCCATCCCTACAAGGATAACCATTATCAGCATTCCCAATATACTGCTGTTGAGAGCAAAAAAGTGAATGATTTTAGGGATGAGACCTTCTTTCGGACATTGTTCACTTTTCATTTCGGGCATTACTAAACTCCTGTTGAAGCTAAAGCATTTCTATAATATTACTTCTCTCTTGAAAATACTTTTTTTCTCTGCCATTTATCCGGAACTCCGTTTAAGCAGGAATGACAAGGACTTTTTTACTCTAAAAAGGAAATTAGAAGAAATTTTCTTTTCTCTTTTCAGCACCGGCAGAAAACACTACATCACACAATATAAGGCAAAATTTGCAAATGCCAAGCGCAATGGTATCTCCCGTCTTTTTAAACATATTGGATAGTAACGGTAAATACCGGAACTATTAGTTATCCTTTTGTGCAAAAGGCAGATAATTGTCAACTAAATAAAGGGGTTGGCATTCCCAAAGAGACCCCGGAATTTTCTCAATAACCCTCCGATATGACTCCCGTATCGTTCTCGTATCGCGATATGGGAACGATACGGGAATCTCATTAGCCGCATAGCGGAAATAAGAAGGAATTGATTCTGTTTGTTTTGACTCTAAACCGATTCTTCTGTGGTTGCAACAAAATGCAGAAGTAACAGGAAATTTATCTTTTGTCCGATACTGTCAAAGCTGAAGCTCGGTTTAGAGTTAAAACAAAAATT
>DAONFA010000038.1 GCA_035403355.1 Candidatus Cloacimonas sp.
TACAAGTGTGGGGTGTGGTTTCATTGAAGGCAGGTGAAAATTGTAAGTCAAAACAAGCTGTTTGTTTTGACTCTAAACCGATTCTTCTGTGGTTGCAACAAAATGCAGAGGTAACAGAATATTTGTCTTTTGTCCGATACTGTCAAAGCTGAAGCTCGGTTTAGAGTTAAAACAAAAATTCCATCCCGAAACAACCATTTCTGAACAATTCCAACCCAATTCTGCAAATGTGAAAATGGACATTCTTTCACGATTGTGGAATTTGAGAGGTTGGTATGGCTTGATTGCCAGTGTGCAGGGTTCTTGTTTTAACTCTAAACCGATTCTTCTGTGGTAGCAACGAAATGCAGAAGTAACAGAATATTTGTCTTTTGTCCGATACTGTCAAAGCTGAAGCTCGGTTTAGAGTTAAAACAAAAATTCCACCCCGAAACAACCATTTCTGAACAATTCCAACCCAACCCTGCAAATGTGAAAAAGAACAATCTTTCACGATTGTGGAATTTGAGGGGTTGGTATGGCTTGATTGCCAGTGTGCAGGGTTCTTGTTTTAACTCACAATTTTTCAGATTTCAGACCAGCTAAAAAGCGGTTGTAAGTGAACTATAAGTGTGGGATGTGGTTTCATTGAAGGCAGATGAAAATTGTGAGTCAAAACAAGCTGTGTGCCTTTTCTGCTTGACAATCTTTTCGTGCTTTCTAAAAGAGAATTTATGCTGTTTTAATCAGTATTTATTTATATAAATTAGTTGAAATCCTGATTGCGTAGTAATGATAAGGAGCTTTTCAACTATAGGTGATATTAGCAAAGGGCGGATAAAGTTTCTAATTTTAAATAGCGCTAAGTGAATTTTGGTTTTAGCGTTTTATAAAAAGAGGTGAATTATTTTAAGTTCCAGTAAGTTGTGGGATTCCATAGCCCTGATAATGGCTTTACTGATTAGTTTGGTTTTAATTGCTTCGCTTACTCAGATAATTGTTGGTGGCTCAATATTTCATACTTTCAGTAAAGTAACTTTGCGGATTATCAATATTCTCTTCGGAATTTCCATTGTTTTCATTATTCTGATAGTGGTGATGGAAAATGGCTCTCCGGCAACTACTATGGCGTGGATCTTAGTGTTAATTTTTTTACCTGTCGTGGGTTTTATTTTGTATCTTTTTTTTGGTAGAAACTGGCGAAAAAAACGCTTATTTGGCAGAAAAGGTTATGCTGATACGCAAATTCTGCTCACTTATATTCAAAAACGCCCGATAAAAATTGAGAATGATTGGCAGAACGATTTAACTGCGAAATTGAACCGATTACTGGAAAATAACAGCAAGGCATCTTTAACCGTAAATAATACCGTAACTTTATATAACGATACAGTTTCAGCATTTAACGCAATGCTACAGGGAATAAGTGAAGCCAAACAATTCGTGCATTTGGAATACTTTTCCATCTATGCGGATGAAACAGGTTACACTTTGCAAAAAATGCTTATCCGGAAAGCGCTGGAAGGTGTTGAAATTCGTTTCATATATGATGATGTGGGATGCTGGATGCTGAAAAAGGAATTTAAACACGAATTGCGTAATGCAGGTGTGGAATTTGTTCCTTTTATGCCTGTTTGGATTCCCTTTCTAAACAGTCGCTTAAATTATCGTAATCATCGTAAACTGGTAATTGTAGATGGCAGAAAGGCATATTTAGGCGGTTTGAACATTGGCGATAAGTATTTAAGTAAAAAACGCTATTTTGGCTACTGGCGAGATTCTTTGGCGGAAATTGAAGGTCAGGCAGCTCTTGCTTTACAGGCAATTTTTTTAGCGGACTGGAATTTTGTAACCGGTAAGAATTTAATGCAGGAAGCGTTACTGGATAAATATCTTCCTCCCCCACAGGCAGATAAGCACAGATTTTTGCCGATGCAAATTGTGGCTAACGGACCCGATAGCGATTATGATAGTATTATGCAACTATATTTTGCCTGCATTACTTATGCTAAAAGCAGCATTCGTATTTCCACTCCCTATTTAATCCTGAATGAAAGTTTGCTGTCCGCGTTGAAAATAGCCGCTATCAGCAAAGTGAAAGTGCAAATTTTGGTGCCGGATAAACCAGACCACTTTCTGGTTTTTTGGGCTTCCCGCAGTTATTTTCAACAACTCTTGGAGGTGGGAGTGGAAATTTGGACCTATCAAAAGGGATTTAATCATTCCAAGGTCTTGATTATTGATGAAGAAGTATTGCTAATTGGAAGCGCTAATATGGATTTAAGAAGTTTTAACCAAAATTTTGAATTGGCTGCTACAATATATGATAAAACAGTTTGTGCTGAAGCGATAAAGCAGTTTGAGGAAGACCTGAATCACAGTAGTAAAATTAACCCGGCGGTTTTCAAACACCGCAGTATGTTTCAAAAGACCAAAGAATCCATCTGTCGTTTGGTTTCACCCTTATTATAGGATGCGCCGGGAGGAAATCCTCCGCAGCCATTTTTCGCTATCCGGTTCGTTAGCGAAAAGTTTTTAGTTAACGAAATAACCGGGGAAAAATTAACTGCAGGATGCCGTTATTCCTTAAAAAAAGGAGATAAAGTAATGAAATTCCTTCACTACCCGTTATCCGAAAATCTGGATACAATAGTTCGGGAACTTGCTAAACCTGATTCTATTCTTGTTTTTCCAACTTTAAGCGCGGCAAAAAAAGCGCAAAAAGATTTTTTAGCAAAGTGGGACCTTTCCTGGCGTCGTTTTTTCAGTATGGAAGAATTGCGCTCGGCTCTAATTTTGCCTGAACAGCCATTGCTTACTGATGATAAACGCTTACTTTGTCTTTATCTGGTGATGGATGAAAGCGAACGGCAAAATTTCAATATCTATAGTTACAGTGATATAGTTGATTGGGGAAGGCGTTTTTTTGATTTTTGGGAAGAACTGGGTGAGGAATGTGTTTCCCTTGAGGAATTGCAGGAAAAGGTAAATTCCGGAACCTTCTTTATGCAGGAATGGCAGAGTATTTATTTGCAAAAGATAATAACTATCCGCAGCAACTATTATAAATACATCTCCGCTTTAGGTTTCAGCGATGCTATTTTTTGTTTGAAGCCAGCTAATATTACAGTTCCCTGGCAGGGCTTAAACTTCTATTATATAAATCAATACTATTACAGTGCTTTGGAAAAGCAACAACTGAAAGCAATTGAAAAAGCAGGCAATAATGTTACCCTCGTTACTCACGGTTGGGAAATTCAAGGAGACCTGGATAACTGGAAAGAACAAGAGTTTTCGTTAGCAGAATCCTGGAACTCCTTACCGCAAAAACCTGTTATTAAAATGATAGAAACCGATAACGAAACACAAATGGCTTTGGCTTTTCTTTCCTGGAATCTGGAGCAGACCTGCCAAAATTGCGCGATTATTGACAGCAGCTTTCACTTAAAAAGTTACAGTCATTACTTCCCCGCAGAACATTTTGCTAAGCCGAATAACTATTCCTTCTGCGAAGGAAAGATATATAAAATGCTCGCTGCAATTTATGCCGGAATACAAGCTGTTAAAGCAAGCAGCGGCTTTCTACCTTTGAAGATATTGGCAAATTTCATTTCCGAGGACTGGTTTTGCTTTTATTTTTATGATGAGAGCTGCAATTTGGAACCCGCGGAATATATGGAACAATTACGCCTGGAGCTTAGCTTTTTAATTAACCGGGATTATCTTTATGTAGATTGTGCAATGTTTGGCACGGAGAAGAAACAGTTTCTGGGGTTGCTGGTGGAAGAATATTACCGTTTAATAAATGCTTTTAGCCAGGTGGGCAGGGTTGCAGAACTCTGCTCTTTGTTGGATAGTCCCCAGGGTTTACTATTGGATAAACTACTGGAAGATAACGAAAAGCAACTCACGGATATAATTCCTGTCTTCTGGGAACGGATGGCAAATTTCACTGCAACCGAAACCCTGGGCTTAATTAGTTCCTGGCAGCAAATTTTTACTGAGGAAAGTATTGGCTTAAATCTGCTGGATTTGCTTTTGAACTTTCTGAAGACAGCTAAAATAAGCTATAGTAGAAAAGAAATCTTATCTCCCGAATGGGAAATAAGCAATTTACTGGATACGCGTAATCGTAGTTTTTCCACCGTTGCTTTTTTGCAAATGATTGAAGGCAAAGTTCCTTCCAGTCCAACTCCCGTTTGGTTATTCAATGAAGCACAAAGAGCTAAATTGGGCTTGAAAACCTTTGATGATATAAGAAACTGGGAACGCTACTATTTCTTCCGTTTGCTTCTGTGTTCTGAACGGGCAGTTTGTTTCAGCTATGAAAATCAGGAATTTGCAATCATTCCCAGTTCCTTTTTAGGAGAACTGAAAGACCTGTTGCAAAATGACGAAACAGCTAAATTTCAAAAACGCAAAGTGACTGTTTCCCTGCCTGAGGTTTATAACTTTGAACTGAAGTGCGAACCAATTCCCCGGCTGGAAGATAGTGAATACTGTGCTGTAAATAAAGATATGGATGACGATTTCTTTATTATCCCTTCCGATCCTGTAGCAGATTTCACTACCAATAATATTTGTTTTACTGCGTCCGCGCTTATCCAGTTTCTTAAAAATCCCTTCCTTTGGTATGTGGAAAATAAAAGCAAAATCTATCTTCAGAATTGGGAAGCAGCTGAAACAATAAGCTATAAACTCTTCGGCAACATAATGCATACCTATTTTTCCACTACTTTGGCAGAGCTTAGCGGAATTCACGAAAGCTGGAACTGCCTGGATGATCTTTTCGGTAATAGCGAAAAACTGGAAAAACAATTAAAAAGCGTTATTGCTTCCGATAAGATGAAATACCAAATCCCGAAAAACTATAATGCCGATTTCCTGGGAGAAATTCTGGCAAAAAAACTGGCTCAGTCACTTTTCTTTTTCTATAATGACTGGCTGAAAAAAAAGGTGGAAGGAAGACGCTTCAAACTTATTCCGGAAACAGAAGAACAAACCAAAGAAGAAAAACTATGTAAACCACTGTCTTCTTTTCAATTGGGAAATAGGGATTATATTCTTTCCCTGCGCGGAAAAGCTGACCTTAGGATTGAGCTGGAAAATAAAGCTCTGATTGTGGACTTCAAAACCGGTAGTCATGACTACCGTCAGCTTTGTGTTTATGAATGGTGCTATTATCTCTTGGATGAGGTCTTGCCTCCGGATGCGGTTTCTTCCATCTTTTGGAATATTCTGGACCCCACGGATAGAACAGAAGGAGTGAATGAAGAAAAACGCAATAAGCTGAAACAACAAATATTGGAGAAAATTACAGATTGCCTGGAAAATGGCTATAGCACAATTACTAAGACAACAGATAGACAGCGCCTGAAAAATATTACCCGGGCAGATTTAATAGGTAAAAAAGGAGGTGACAAATGACCCCCAATAACTGTCGTATCATTTGTGCCAGCGCCGGAACCGGTAAAACCTACCGCCTTTCTGTGGAATACCTTTCGCTGATTCTGAAATATTACGGAAATAGCGAATTCTCTCTGGATAATATTCTGGTGCTAACCTTCACGCGTAAAGCCACAGCTGAAATTAGAGAACGCATCATCAAACACTTGGAACTGCTTCTTGCCACACCCGAAACGGAAGAAGAACAAAAAGAACAAAGAGAACTCCTGCAAAACCTGAGGATACTTAATAACCTTAAAGATACCCCCTTAAGCGAACAGGAAAAAAATCTGCTTCTTAGCGCCAGAAAAGAAATTATTTGTGATCAAAGTCATTTGCAGGTGATGACTATTGATTCTTACACAGGGCATATCTTTAGAAATATCGTGCGTCCTTTACGCAATATTGAACGCTACGAAATTGATACTCAAGCAGTGCAGAAAATTATGCCTTTCCTGCTTGACCATCTGATGCAACCGGAGCTCAGAACCCGTTTTGAAACCCTGCTAAGCAGAAAAGTAAGCCGATCTTTAGACGATTATACTTCGTTTTTCAGTTCTTTGATAGAACGGCGCTGGCTTTTTTATATGCTAACTATGAGAATAGCGGCTAATCCTTCGCTAAATAGAAATTTGTTGCTTAATAATCCCAAAACCGATGCGGAAAAATATAAACAAAACTTCCTGCAGGCAATGCAACAGCTTATTTCTCAAGTAAATGAAATTCGTTCTGCTGCAGGACATAGCAATTTGGAGGACTATTTTCTTAAGGATTTTAAAGCTCTGGCAGTGAAAGGAGCATTAACTCCAATTGAAATTATGCAGAACTTAAAAGAACTAACTCCCGATACTGCAGAAAAACTGCTTACTATAATGGATAAAAGTAATATCTGGAATAAACAAAAAATAAGCGTTAAGAAGTATAATGCGGAAAATATTGAGCTGCAACAAACGCAAGATGAAGCTAAACACGCATTAGCTGATTATCTGATGGTGGAATTGTATCTTCCCGAACAAGAGGAAATTTTAACTTTATGGGCAAGCGTTTTAAAAGAATATGACCGTCTGATATATCGTTATAAAAAGCTAACTTATGAAGATATAACCTGGTTTACTTTTGCAGCCCTCTTCAGTGAAGAACCTCCTTTTTTAGATCCTGCCAGTGCAGATTCCGCTACCGAATTTTATCAGTTCTTAAGCCATAGAACCCGTTTTTTACTGATTGACGAATTTCAGGATACCTCGCTTATCCAATTTAATGTCCTGAAACCTATCATTGAAGAAATCACAGCCGGAGAAGGTTCTAAACCCTTCGGGGGCTTGATTGTTGTGGGCGATGAAAAACAATCTATTTTCGGCTGGAGAGGTGGTGAAAGGGATTTATTATTGCATTTGAAAGATATTTTCCCCGCTCTAAGCGAGGTGGAAATTGAAGCACTGGAATTAAGCTATCGCTGCGGTCCAACTTTAATGGAATTTCTCAATAAAGTGTTTGCTAATGCCGAATTGCACAATTTACTGCAGGAAAAAGAAATGCAATGGAAATATAATCATATAGATAGTGCTGCTATTCAAGAAGAACCGGGAACTGAAATTGAATTTTGCCTGAAGAATTTCTCTACCTCTGCCACTAATGATAACGATAAAAATATCTATACCGATTTTGTGGAAAGAATGGTGAAACCTGCCTTGGAAAAAGATGCTTCCGGCTCCATCGCTATTTTATGTAGAACTAATGAAGAACTGGCAAAAATTCAACAGACCTTGGATAATAGCCAGATAACCAGTTTGTTCCAACCCAACAGATCTGTAATAAGCCATCATTTCGTTGCTCCTTTAATGTCCTGGCTGCGTTTTCTATCCTGGGGTGACTGGATAGATTTTATCGCATTTTTGCGTTCGGACTATGTGCTGATCAATACCAAAGTTTTGAAACAGACCTTAAATGTTATCTCCCGTATTATAGACCTTCAAAAGGATAGCGCCAGACCCGTAAAACCAAATTTTTCCGCTATTCCGGTAGTTAATGAATTCTATCAACTTTCCCTGAAACAGCAAAACAAACAGGCAACGGCAATTTGCCGGGAAATAATAGACCTCTGCTTACCTGACAAACAACCCAATGAAAGGGACTATTTGAATTTGCATCGCTTTCTGGATATTATGGCAACATACCAATTGACCTCAGCTGATAAAGGAACTTCTTTGCCTGACCTGCTGAACTATTTACAGGAAAATGCTGCTTCGGATGATTTCAAACAAGTTTCCGTGAATGCCGATAACAGCTTGCAGCTGCTTACTATCCATAAATCCAAAGGACTACAATTCAAACGGGTTTTTGTGTTCTATAACTTTTCCGGTAAACATAATGAAAGCAATAATTCCCTGGATTGGGCATTGGAGTATGAAGGAAAGACCTTTAATCATATTTTGGATTACGGCATTAGCTTACACTATCAGAAAATCCTGAAGTCCTCAAGCTATGCCAATCTTTATCTGCAAGCTCAAAAAAGAAAACAGCTGGAAGAAATGAATAACCTCTATGTTGCTTTCACTCGTGCCAAACAAAAATTGCATCTTTACTTCGGCTATACATTGAAAGAGGGCTGGGATGAATATTATAATGCCCATAAAGATAAAAACCTGCCCGCTGTGCTCTGTAATGCAGTTCTTTCCTATTTTCAGAATACAACTCCCGATGAACAAGGTATTTATAGGCAAAAGGGCTGCCTGGAAGAAAACGGAAAAGATACAAACGCAGCAAGCAAACCTCCTCTAAATACAGCGGAACAAGTGAATGCCCGTTTTAAAATTTGCCATCAAAGAACTATTGCAGGAGATGAATTAGTGCCGAAAGAACTTCCCCGGGTGAAAGACCTGAAAAACTATTATTTAACCGAACGCCCAAATCTGATTGGCGATTTACTGCACTTTTATCTATCCTTCATTATTCGCAACGAAGCAAAAGAACATCAATATGCACTCCGCCGATGCTTAAATCGCTATGGAGCAATTTTACCGGTTTCGCAAATAGAAAAATTGGCAACGCGCTGCCAAAATGTCTGCACAGCAAATCCTTATCTATTTACCCCCGGTTGGAATAAAATCTTCACCGAACAGGAAATAATCTTCTCTGGCAATGTGCTGAGGATTGACCGTTTGATGGTTAACACCTCAGAAAAAGAAGCTTTAATTGCGGATTACAAAAGCGGAGATAGTTACGATCCCAAACAGCTTTCAGAATACAAAACGGCACTAACAATGCTGCCTGTTTTTAAAGGATACAATATCAATACAAGGATTGTGAGTATTTAGTGTAAGGACTGTTAAAAACGGTGTGTAAGCCCCTCGGGAAAAAGGTTGAGAGGGTTGAGAGGGTTGAGAGGGTTGAGAGGGTTGAGTAAAGCCCCTTAGGGCGACACATTGATAGCGACGGGTGCGTAAGCCCCTCGGAAAATGTAAGCCCCGATTTCTTTTTTTATTTTCTCTTGTTTGATCTTGCCTGCACCCAAAAATAACTGGGTTCAGGAAGGTTGACCTCCCGGACAACCACCTCCTATCCTTTTTATCCTATTCTTCTTTATGGATTTCCAACAAAACTATTGACTAAAACCTCAAGCCAAAAGATAAGGATAAATTGAGAAATAACTAATTGGAAAAAGCAATGCTAAAAGCTAAAATTTTTGTGCAACTAAAAGCCAATGTCCTTGATCCGCAAGGCAAGGCAGTTACCAATTCTCTGCATAATCTGGGTTACGCAGATGTAGTTGAAACCCGCATCAGCAAATATATAGAAATGATATTTGGCAGTGAAGACAGAGAAAAGGTAACCAGCGAAGTGGAAAATATCTGTAACGACCTTTTAGCAAATCCTAATACCGAAACCTATCTTTACGAAATCGTTTCCATGGAGTAATGTTTTGCGCATCAGTGTAGTAACTTTTCCCGGTTCCAATTGTGATCACGATGCTTACCGGGTTTGCCAAAGCCGAGGTCATCAAACAAAACTTATCTGGCATAAAGATACGAACCTGGAAAATCCTGACCTGGTTATTTTACCGGGTGGTTTTTCTTATGGCGATTATCTTCGTTGTGGCGCTCTGGCAAGATTTTCTCCCATCGTAAAAGAAGTGATTGCCTTTGCCCAAAAAGGAGGTTTACTGCTCGGAATATGCAACGGTTTTCAAATTTTAACGGAATGTGGTTTACTACCCGGCACTTTGTTGATGAACGCTTCGCTGCATTTTATTTGTCAGCATCAATTTGTGCGGGTAGAAACAGCTGCCAGCCCTTTTACTACAGGCATTGGCAAAGGTAGAATCTTAGACCTTCCTGTAGCCCATAAAGAAGGTAATTTTTATATTGAATCCGATGGTTTAAAACAACTGCAAGATAACGACCAAATTCTTTTTCGCTATTGCAACAAGCTTGGCATTACGGATAGCGAAAGCAATCCCAATGGCTCGTTAGATAACATTGCCGGCATTTGTAATGAACAGCGTAACATTTTAGGGATGATGCCTCATCCTGAACGCTCTGCCACAGATACGGTTTTAACTCAAGATGGAAGGTGGATTTTTGCCTCCTTGGAAAAAGCTCTTTAGCAGCTTCCTGAAACTGATAATTCCACCTGCCTGTCTGGTTTGTGGAAAGCGGCTGGAAGACCGCCATCAGGTTATTTGCTCTGATTGTGAAACCAAGCTGTATTTAATGGAAGAAGGCACCTGTCCTGTTTGTGGTAGCATCAATCAGAATATTCCCTGCGAGGTCTGCGCTGAAAGCAATTTTGCCTTTGATTCCGCGATGTCTGTGTTTCACTATACAGGAACGGCTAAAGACCTGATTCATATTTTAAAATATGAGGGCTATACCTCACCGGCAGGATATTTTGCTTTACCCCTTGCAGAATTTATTGAAAGTAAACCGCAATTGATGAAGTATGACTTTCTTTGTGCTGTCCCTTTGCACAGAGTAAGGAAAAGAGAACGCGGATACAATCAATCCGATTTGATTGCTTATACGGTTGCCAAACTACTGGCTATGCCCTATTTGAACCCTGTGCAGCGTAAAATAAATACTTTAAGCCAAACCCTGCTTTCTCGCGAACATAGAATAAAAAATCTAAGCGGCGCTTTCCAGGTAAAAGATAAAAGCAGGGTAGAAGGAAAAAATATTATCCTGATTGACGATGTTTTCACCACCGGTAGCACTCTGAATGAAATTGCCAAAGCCCTTCGTTCAGCTGGAGCTGCAAAAATTTGCGCCATAACGGTTGCCCGAGCTTGAGATGAATAAAGAATTTTGGGAAATTAGACCTGAGACCTCCGAAGGCGAAATAAACGAAATGCTTGAGAAGGTGGCAAAATTTATTGCCGAACGGCATTTAGCTCCTGCAGGAATACTCCTTTTTGAATCCATCCGTCCGTTACACGGAATTGGAAGTCAGGCACTGTTTTTTATTTTACCGGTAGCGGAAATCATATTTGATTCCAAAAAGTATCAGCAATTTGCCATTATGATGGAAGATGAAAACAACCTGAAGAAGCTTATTAAAAGAATGGATGAGCTGGACGAACTTTATAACCGGGAACGCAGAGAGCAAAACAAGCTGAAAAGACAGCACCGCAAAGCTAAAAGAAAGCTATTACTACAGAAAATTTTTAAGACCAAAAATAAAACTGCTTGAATAAGTGGAGGATATATGCAATACGATGAGAAACGCCTTGCCCGTATTGTTGCTACTGATTGTGGCAGCACTACTACTAAGGCAATATTAATTGAATGGGTGGATGGAGAATTTCGTCAAACCATTCGCGGGGAAGCTCCTACTACTGTAGAAGCACCCTTAAACGATGTTACTAAAGGTGTTATCAATGCCACTCAGGAATTGGAAGAACTGGCACGCTTGAAATATCACAATCCTAATATTAAATTTATGGAAAACGGGAAATTCGTAATCCCGCGGAAAGGTGATATTGGCGTTGATGCCTATGTATCAACATCTTCTGCGGGTGGCGGCTTGCAAATGATGGTAACCGGAGTTGTTGCTTCTATGACAGGTGAAAGCGCTGAAAGAGCAGCTTTAGGAGCTGGAGCAATTGTAATGGACCTGATTGCCAGTAACGATAAAAGAATGAACCACGAAAAGATTGAACGCATTCGTGAACTGAGACCCGATATGATTTTAATGGCTGGTGGTGAAGATGGCGGCACAGTTAAACATGTAGTAGAAATGGCTGAATTAGTTGCCAGTGCAGACCCTAAACCCCGTCTTGGTTCAGCTTATAAACTGCCCGTTATCTATGCCGGTAATAAAGATGCCCGGGAAGAAATTATCAAAGCCCTCGGAGAAAAAGTAGATTTGATTATTACCGATAACATTCGTCCCAAACTGGAAATTGAGAACCTTCTTCCTGCCCGGGAAAAGATTCATAACCTCTTTATGGAACATGTTATGAAACAGGCACCCGGCTATAACAAACTGATGGAATGGACGGTTGGTCCTGACCACGAACAAGTTCCCATTATGCCAACTCCGGCAGCCGTGGGAAATATTATGCAGGCAATTGCTAAAGATGAAAATATTGAGGTTGTGGGTGTTGATATCGGTGGCGCTACAACTGATGTCTTCAGTGTTTTTACCAAGGATTTTATTTTTAACCGCACAGTTAGTGCCAATTTGGGTTTAAGTTACAGTATTTCCAATGTGCTGGCTTCTGCGGGACTGGAAAATATTATGCGCTGGGTGCCTTTTGATATTGATGAAAGCGAACTGCGCAATATGATTAAAAACAAGATGATTCGTCCTACTACGATTCCTTCCCTGTTAGAAGAACTTGTTCTGGAACAGGCAATTGCCAAAGAAGCATTGCGTTTGGCTTTTGAACAGCATAAATCCTTTGCCAGCTCTTTAAAAGGAATGCAAAAACAGCGCGATATTTCGGAGGCATTTTCTCAATCCGTTTCCGGCGAAACAATTGTGAATATGATGACGCTTAACCTCCTGGTTGGCAGTGGAGGTGTTCTTTCCCATGCTCCCCGCCGAAACCAAACTGTTCTAATGTTAATTGATGCTTTTCTCCCCGAAGGCATTACCCGTCTTTCCGTAGATAGCATTTTTATGATGCCGCATTTGGGTGTGCTTTCTGAAATTAGTGCTAAAGCAGCTACTGAGGTTTTCCGTAAGGATTGTATGGTATATTTGGGAACCTGTGTAGCCCCCGTTGGTAAATGCAAGATTGGTAAACCGGCTCTTTATGCCAAACTGGAATTACCCGATGGCACTGTTTTTGAAGAAGATATTCCTTTTGGTGAAATGCGTTTAATTCCCTGCGGAGTAGGCCAAATAGCTAAAGCAACACTGAAAACGCATAGTGGCTTGATTCTGGATAGCGAAAAGAAGAAAGAAATGACCGTTGACCTTTATGGTGGAGTTGTCGGCATCGTTTTAGATACCAGAGGGCGTCAACCCTTTGTTCTTCCAGCAGATAAAACAGAACGCATTGCCGCTCTTAAAAAGTGGATGAAAGAACTGAAAATTTACCCGGAACATATTTTGTCATAGGAGGATAAAATGGGACAAGCTTATTCTGCCGGTTTAACCGTTACCGATAACATCATACTGCATAAAGAACGCATCCTCCCTCTCAAGGGTCAGGTGCTTGTAAAAAAAGGCGATAAAGTAAAAGCTGAGGATGTAGTTGCCGAAACCTTATTACCAGGCAAAGTATTACCTTTCAATCTTGCCAATAAACTTGGCGTAACTCCCCAGCAATTAGTAAATTATATAAAAATCCAGCCGGGAGATAAAATCACTAAAAAGACCGTCTTAGCCGAAACAAAGGGTCTTTTCGGACTGGGAATAATGAAAACGGAAGTTCTATCCCCCATTGAAGGTGAAGTGGAAAATATTTCTTCCGTAACAGGCCAAATCTTACTCCGCGAACCACGCATTCCGGTTCAGGTGAAGGCATTCATTGATGGCTTGGTTACCGATATTATAGAAGACGAAGGTGTAATCATTGAAAATAAAAGTGCTTATGTTCAAGGGATTTTTGGTCTTGGAGGAGAAACCTTCGGCGAATTGAAAATGATAGCAGATAGCCCTGATGATGAATTGGATGTTGCCAAAATTGATGCTTCCTGTGCAGGTAAAATAATTGTTGCCGGTGCTTTTGCACCTTATCATGCTATTGATATTGCTCGCAAAAATGGAGTTAAAGCTATTATTACCGGCGGTATAGACGATCAGGATATTAAAAAACTGCTCGGTTATGATATCGGCGTTGCCATTACCGGACACGAAAACATCGGAATTACCATCGTTTGCACCGAGGGCTTTGGCAGAATTAATATGGCACAAAAGACATTTAATTTGTTAAAGCGCTTTGAGGGCTATAAAACCTCCATCCATGGCAAAACCCAAATCCGCGCTGGAGTTATTCGTCCCGAAATTATTATTCCCCTGGAGTTTGAAGAACAGGAACTGGTCGCTAAAGAAGAAACTATGCCGGTTTTGGAAATAGGAACAGTTATCAGGATTATCCGCCAACCCCATTTCGGACGCATTGCTAAAGTTACGGCTCTGCCCGAAGAACTTACCAAAGTAGAATCGGAAACCCTTGTTCGTGTTCTGGAAGCAGAATTTGAGGACGGTTCTAAGGTTTCTTTACCTCGCGCCAATGTGGAAGTGATAGAATCCTAAACAAAAGATATTAGCCCCGGAGGGCAGTATTCTATGCCTGCTGGTTGAGAGGGTTTAATAACGGAAGGTTGACATCCTCGTCAACCTGCGGTATTAAACAATCAAGAATGCGGAGCTTCAGCAAGCTCCGGTACACAGTTGACATCCTTGTCAACCTGCGGTATAAACAATCAAGAATGCGGAGCTTCAGCGAGCTCCGGTACACAGTTGACATCCTCGTCAACCTTGGATCACCAAATCAGACCTAAAAAAATCCTGTAAATCCCTGTCATCCTGTTCATCCCAGACCTATTCTTTTATCCTCAAAACCTGTAAATCCCTATCATCCTGTTCATCCCAGACCTATTCATTTATCCATCAAATCCGTGTAGCTTATTTTCTTTCCGTTTCAGTAGATTGGCATTTGTAACCACTGTTACGCTGCTGAAAGCCATTGCCATTTCCGCAATTACCGGATGCAAGACCCCAAATGCTGCTAAGGGAATCGCAATCAAATTATAGAAAAAAGCCCAGAACAAATTTTGTTTAATTTTGGTAAAGGTCTTTCGGGAAAGTTCTATCGCCATTGGAATCAGTTTCAGATCGTTATGCAGGAGGGTTATATCTGCCGTCTCAATGGCAATATCGGTTCCCAAACTCATTGCAAAGCCAATATCTGCCTGTTTTAAAGCAGGAGCATCGTTAATGCCATCCCCCACCATTCCAACTACTAAACCTCTTTCCTGTAATTCCTTAATTTTCATTGCTTTATCGCCAGGTAGAACAGGAGCCAGCACTTCTTGAATACCGCATTTTTCAGCAATAGCGATAGCTGTTTTTTCCTGGTCTCCACTAACCATAATGCTTTTAATTCCTCTATTCTTCAAATCGGCAATCACTTCGGCAGCGTTATCTTTAATTGTATCAGCAAGATAGAACCAGGCAAGCAATTCCCCTTCTGTTGCCAGTCCAATTTGGGTGGCATAGTTTAGTGATTCTTCAGTAAAGGATTTCAGGGCTATTCCCTCTTCCTGCAGAAAGTCCGCACTACCCAAAAGATATTGTTTTCCGTATATTTTGCCTTTAACTCCTTTGCCGGGGATAGCAATAAAATCCTCCCGCACAGGTAGTTCCATAGTATTTGTCGCTTTCACGAATGCCACAGCTAAGGGATGTTCTGATGCCTGTTCCAAGGCAGCTGCAAGCGTTAAATTTTCCTTTTCAGTTCCCTGGAAACAAGCTGTCTTAAGCAATTGCAGAACGCCATTAGTCAAAGTTCCCGTTTTGTCAAAAATCATTGTATTCAGTTCTCGCATTCTTTGTAATGCTTCGCCGTTGCGAATTAAAATCCCTTTTTTGGCTCCCAATCCACTTCCCACCATTAAAGCGGTAGGAGTTGCCAAACCCAGTGCACAAGGACAGGCAATTACCAAAGTTGCGATGGAAGCCATCAAGGCAGCTGCCAAACCTTTTACTGGAACCTGCAAGGGAATAACGCTTATGATAACAGAAGCAAGACCTTGCATTGTATCGGGAAAAAGCATCCACACCGCAAAAACAAGCACTGCCAAACATAGCACCACGGGAACAAAAACAGCTGTTATCTTATCTGCCAGCAATTGAATAGGCACTTTAGAATGCTGTGCTTCGCTAACCATCTGTATCACTTGTGCCAGAAAGGTCTCTTTTCCTACTTTGGTTGCCTGCACTTCCAGATAGCCATCAAGGTTGATTGTTGCCCCTAACACATTATCATTCGGCTTTTTAGCCACCGGAAGGGACTCCCCTGTTGCCATTGACTCATTTACTGAACTGCTTCCTTTAACGATAATCCCGTCAGTAGGAATTTTTGCTCCGGGCTTAACGATAAATATATCTCCCGCTTTCAGTTGGCTAATGGGAATTTCTTTTTCTGTGCCCGCATCCAGAATAATTGCCGTTTTAGCTCCCAAACCTATTAGCTTTCTAATTGCTTCCGAAGCAGTCCCTTTCGCTTTTGCCTCCAGATAACGACCGGTTAAATGAAAAGAGATAATCATCGCGGCAATACCGGCAAAACTATTTGCCGCAATGTCTTTTATGAACAGAGATAGAGGAGCTGCCAGCAAAGAAGCGATTGTGCCCATTGCAATTAGCACATCCATATTGGCACTGCCGCTTTTAACTGATTTGTAGGCAGATAGATATACGCTTCTTGCCGGGAAAATCATCGCCAGCAAACTTAATATCACCATCAGCCAGGCATCTATCTGTTCGCTAAAAATTGCTCTTCCCAAAAGCATATCGGGAATCATTAACACTAAGACCAAAGCGGTAATCAACCAGGAAAGCCCCATTTTCTTTTTTGCTGTCTGCATTTGGCGGATTTGCTCCAGTTCTTTATCTGCTTCTGTCTCTTTCACATTAAAGCCAATTTTTTCAATTGCCTGCTTAAAATCAGCAAGCGTTAATTGCTTGTCATCGTAAACAATGTATGCTTCTTCCAGAGCGAGATTTACATTTGCCTCGCTAACACCTTTCAGTTGTGATAGTGTTTTTTCAGCTCGCGCACTGCAAGCAGCGCAATGCATTCCTTCAATACCAAGAGTGATTTTCCTTTGCATAATTTTTCATCCTTTTGCTGCTAATTTCCACCTTAATGATATGATATTCCAAAACTGAATATAAGCAAAGAAAACTCTTTACCGCTATTCTTTCGTTTTACATTACCCGGTAACAGTAAAAAAACCCTTTCCCGAAACTTATTAATGCTGTATATTTGAATAGAGTTAGCTGTTTTCCATTCTCCATTCTCAATTGTTCACCCTTCACCGTTCACCTTTCACCGTTCACCGTTCACCGTTCACCCTTCACCTTTCACCGTTAACCTTTCTATAAACTGACACCCAAAGCTGCAAGTTGTGACACAAGGGGAAAGTGGAGATAAGGCTTTGATTGGTGGAGAGATACGATGGACTGGCTTTGGAAATGTCCAAGCGCCTATTTGGACGTTTTTGGACTGTTTGCTGACACTATTACTGCAAATTAGCGAGGCGTTTGGACAGGCTTTGGAAAGAGCAGTTGGGAAAATGGAACTTTGAAATTAGAAAAAGCGCAATTGGAGTGCGATTGTGCCGATCAGGAAAGCTCCGTAATTCCAATCCGAGTCTAAAACCAGAACCGGATAGTCTATATTAAATGGTTGGAGGATAATCTGTTGCCTGTGGTGGTCGATCTGCACCTTCTTGATGGTGAGACCATCGTCAGTCCTTACAACTGCAATTTTGCCATCGGCATTTTCCCAGCTTAGATCGCTCTTGATGACCACAATGTCCTGATGCTGGATTACGGGCTCCATGCTCTGCCCATTTACTTGAAAGACAGTGTATTGCTTGGGGTTCCCGGGTAGGAATGAGACAGGCAATTGGATCTGACCCACCTGACTCCACTCGTCCTTGATCTCCATCGGAGGTCCGGCAGCGATCTCACCCACTATGGGAAAGGTGATTGACCGAGTAGGATCGAAGTCTTGATTGGTGATAGGATGCAGGATTGGCGAGATTATGGTGGAAATTGAGTTGTCTGCATTGGTTTGGTTTGTAGGAGCCGGATTGGATTGGATAAGCTCTTGAAACTCGTCTTTAGCATACATAGAACCGCTTCCGGTAAAGAGCCAGTGGAGGTTGATCTGATCTTTGGAGAGGGCTTCCAAGAACTCAG
>DAONFA010000039.1 GCA_035403355.1 Candidatus Cloacimonas sp.
TTACCTCTGCATCTCGTTGCAAACCACAGAAGAATCGGTTTAGAGTCAAAACTCCGCAACCTCAAAATTGTGAGTTAAAACAAGAATAATACCCTTCCCAGATAAATGCCGGAATTTTCTCAATAACCCTCCGATATGACTCCCATATCGTTCCCATATCGCGATATGGGAGTGATACGGGAATCTCATTAGCCGCATAGCGCAAAGAAGAAGAAGCTGGTAAACAGATAGCTTGGGATTGAAAAAAGGTAATTGGTGCGGATAGTGAGTTATCGCATTATGGTGTTGTTATTCTATACCGTGTTGATTTCGGGTGATTGAAAGTTGGGTTGGAAGGGTGTATGCTTTTGTTTTAACTCACAATTTTTCAGATTTCAGACCAGCTAAAAAGCGGTTGTAAGTGAAAAAATTCGCAGGGTGTGGTTTCATTGAAGGCAGGTGAAAATTGTAAGTCAAAACCTCCCACCGATGGCATCGTGATTTTTTAGAAGGGGTTGACCAGGAGGTCAACCATCCGCTCTCGCCCTGAAGGGCTTTTTGGCAGAGGGCAGAAAGCGGAGAGCGGAGAGCGGAGAGCTGAGAGCAGAGAGCGGAGAGCTGAGAGCAAGGAGCGGAGAGCTGAGAGCAAAGATCAGAGAGCTGAGAGCAAAGAGCGGAGGGTGTGTCGTCCTGAAGGGTTTTAAGTTGGTATTCTTCATTTATCCATTATTTTTCATTCGTTCTTGACAAAATCTCTTTCTTTTTTTGACTGGTATGAAAATAGTGGAGATAAGCGATGGAAAACCGGATTTATGAATACTTAAGTGTATTCATAATGGCGTGGCTATTTGTGTATGGTTTAACGCCTTTCATCATTCGTTTGGCAAATGCTTTGAACTTTGTAGATAAGCCCGAAGCGCGTAAGATACACTTGAAAAACATTCCTCTTTTAGGGGGTTTAAGTGTAGCCACCGGTTTTGTATTGCTGTGTATTTATGATGTTTTGATATCTCCGGGGCGTTATTTGGATAAGCCGATGCTGGGTTATTTAGGTGGTTCAATTTTTATTGTTTTAATTGGCTTGATAGATGATCACAAGGGAATGGTTCCGCAGGTAAAATTAGCAGGTCAGATAGCGGTAAGTTTGCTGTTTATCGGCACGAATTTTACCGTTGGCGAATTGGGGTTGATGTTTGGCAGCATATATCTTTCCTTGCCGCTGATGTTATTGTGGATGGTAGGATTGATGAATGCGCTCAATTTTTTAGATAATATGGATGGCATATTAAGTGGAATGGCCGGCATTTTAGGGCTGGGATTTTTTGCTTTTGCTTTAATCAATACTACGCAGGCAAATCAGGAAGCGATGGCTTTAATGGCACTAATAGCTCTTAGTTTTGCCGGTTCCGCTTTGGGTTTTTTACCCTATAATTTTAATCCGGCGCGCATTTTTTTAGGTGATGCCGGCAGTATGTTTATCGGTTATTTTTTATCCTCAATGGGAATCTTGATGGCTCGTTATGCAGCCAATCGTTATAATGACAGTTTTTTTTATCTGCTGCCGGTGCTGATGTTATCTTATGCTATTTTTGATATTTCGCTGGTAAGTTACACTCGCAGAAGGGATGGAAGGCAAGTTACCCAAGGGGGCAAAGATCATAGTACGCACAGGATGAATACTGTTTTAGGTTCGGTTAAAATAACTGCGATAATGATTTACACCATCAATGTGTTGATTGCGTTAACCTCAATAATTATCTTTAAAATAGGCAATCGGCATTTACTGATCATAACGACCGTTATTTTTGCCCTTTTCTTTTTATTTATTGGCAGAAAGCTGGATAAGGTGCCTATTGTGGTTCCGGCGAACCAGCAAAAACACAAAACGGGGTAAATATGGAACTGATTATTTTAGGTGCCGGAGCAGGGATGCCCGAACCGGGCAAACATCTATCCAGTATTCTAATTCGTAGAGCGGAACAATTGATTATGGCGGATTGTGGAGATAGCTGTGCTCACCGGTTACTGGAACATAATATTGCGGCAGAAGAATTGGATGCCATTTTTATAACGCATTACCATCCTGACCATATTGGGGGTCTGTTTATGGTTTTGCAGATGTTGTATTTGCAAAATAGAAAACGAGACCTGTTACTTTTTTTGCCTGAGCGTCCTGCTTCTTTTCTGGAAATTTTACAGCTGATGTACACTTTTCCGCAAAAATTCGGTTTTAACTTGTTGATTAGGGATATGGAACAAGCGGAGCTATATTTTGATTGGATTTCTGCCGTTCCTAATGATCATTTGCTGCGTTATGCCAATATTATCAGTGAGCATAATTTGCCAAATCAAATGCAATCCTGGTCACTCTGTTTTACCGGAAAAAATGGTAACTTTGTTTATACCAGTGATATAGAAACAACCGACTGCATTATGGAGATATTGAAAGAGGCACATACGGTTTTAGTGGATGCTGGCCATCCGGAACCGGAACAGATATTAAAATTACAATATACTGCCCTCAAGAGAATAATCTTAACCCATGGACTAAGCCCGAAGCTGGAAGAAAAGAAAGATTTGCTAAATCCTGAGATATTTGAATTTGCCAAAGAAGATGTTGTTTACCAGATATAGAATCATTTTGCTGCTGATAATGCTGATTGTTCTTAGCGGCTGTGAAATTAACCGTTTAAGAAGTGCGGAAGATTTATATAACAAGAACTTATATGCCGCAGCCATTGAAGAACTGGATGATCTTGTTTTAAGTGCAGAAAATAGAGCTATTGCCACGCGAGCTGAAATAGTGCGTTCCAATTGTTATTCTGCGTTGGCTGAAGCAGCCGTGGAAAGAAAGAACTGGACCCTGGCAATCCGTTTTTTCAAGCTTGCCAATTCCGATGCTGCCAATTTGCGGCTGGGAGAAATTTATCTAAATCTTGCTGCGGAAGCAGAAAAAACAGGTAGTCCGGTAACCGCTAAAGCATATTTGGATGCCATTCTTAGAGAGGTTCCCGATAGTCCATTATTACCAGAAGTATTATATCATCGGATTGGATACTTTATAGAAGTGAAATCCGATAATGAAGCTGCTTGGAATGACTATATGCGTTTGTTTGATAACTATCCTAATAGTCCTTATGAAATTCTGGCACGGAATTATGTGCTGCGCTTTATACCGGAAAAATTGCAATATGCTGAAATTTTGAATGAACAGGGCTATTATGCCGATGCCTTAAAAGAACTGTTTGAACTATCCAAATATCCGGTTGTAGATATGGAACAGGTAAATAAACAAATTTCCGCCGTTTATGAAAAACAGGCAGAAGAACTGCTTAGCGAACAGGATTATATTGAAGCTGACCGTTTATTCAGAATTGCGATGCAATATTACCCTCAGAAAAAAGCCAGCATCACTAACCGTCTGGAATCCATCACCAACCTTTTTATCCAAAAAGGCAACAGTTTACTGGAAGCAGGCGATTTTGAAGGTGCCTTGGCTCATTATCGTAAGACCTTTGATATAATACCTGATTACCCTCCAGCCATGGAAGCAATAAACCGTCTATTTACAATTCAGGAAAACATCCGCAAAGCAGCGAACCTCTATTCTCAGGCAGAAAAAATGGAAGCAACCGGTAAACTGAATGAAGCATTGCAAACCTATAATGCAGCTTATGCTTTAGACCCTAAACCCGAATATAAACAAAGAGCAGGTTTAATTCAAAACTTGATTGAAGCCAATAAAAATCCTTCGGCTTTTGCCCGCAAAATAATTACTGAATATAGGGGTGGATTATTAACCAACCGGATTCAAAAGCAAAAGCAAGAACTGCTGAAACGCTATAAGCAAAATGAGATTCAAGATAGCGGATGGAAATTGATGCTCTCTACAGGACAGTATAAGTATGAAGCACGCTACGACTTACTTACGCCTAATGAGACCTATTTGTATGTGTGGCAAATCAATTTGCGAGACCGGAGTATTATTCCTTTAAACAAACTCTCTGAGGCGTTGATGCAATGAAAGCAATGAGCAAAACTGGAACGGCTCTTATTGAACGACAAGGATGTCGTTCTTCCGGAGGGTTGATGTCCTCATCAACCACAAAATGTGAACGACAAGGATGTCGTTCTTCCGGTGCAATGAAAGCAATGAGTAAAATATTCATCTTCTTTTTGCTGTGCATAATTTCCGGATTTCCGGTGCTTCCGTTAAATGCACAGAGCTTTGATATTCAGGCATTTTCTGACACTACTAAATACGGCTGGAAAGATTATCTGGATAGAAATGCCTATCGTCAGGACTTGAAACAGCGTCAGGACTTACTGCAACTTTATGAAATGGAAGCCCAACCTTTAAATTCCAATATCTTAAAATCGGTAATTATTCCCGGTTGGGGTCAATTCTCAACTAAAGAAAGCACCAAGGGAACTGTTATTTTGGGTGCGGAAATAGTGCTGGCAGGTTCTTCCCTCTATTTTATGGATAGAGCTATGGGAAAATATAACTTATATAAACAGGCAACCCAGGTAGATGAAATTGAAAAATATTACAAGGATGCGCAAGTTCCCTATCAATATTCTTTTATCCTGATGGGTTTTGCCGGAATAATTTGGGCTTACAATATCTTTGATGTAATTCAATCCACACAGGATTATAATGTCCGCCTGTGGGAAGAAATTATAGAACGCAGTAAAAGCGGTCCTATAAATGTTACTCCTGCAGGAATAGAAGTGAGGTTTTAGATGGCTAACCGCTTGGTAATAATAATGCTTATTTTACTAACTGCTTTTCTCGGTTCCTGCAGTTTGAAACGCAGTAATCCTCTTGATCCTAATGGCAATCAAGATATTGTTATCCCTGAACCGGTTACCGGAATTACTTATGCAACCTCTTCTCAAAATCAAATTCCCTGCAGTGTAACAGTATCCTGGAAAGCAAATAGCCCTTATAATACAGATGGCTATTATATTTACCGCGGATTGGGTTATTATTCATCTTTTGCTTTAGTAGGTGATGTAAAAGACACCCTCTTCGTGCATAGCAGTGCTAATGACCCTACGGTTAGACCTGGAGATTATTACTATCGTGTTTCTGCCTATAATGAATATCCTGAAGGCAAACTGGAAGGTCGCAGGTCTGAACCAAAATGGGTTCGTATCCCTTAGCTATGGACCATAATTTTTATGCTTCCCAACTGAACGAAAGGCAGCTGGAGGTAGTAACTGATACAGAAAATCCCGTTTTAGTGCTTGCCGGAGCCGGTTCCGGAAAAACCCGCTCCTTAATTTACAGGACTGCTTATTTAATTAAAGAACAGAATGTGCATCCCTGGAATATCCTGATTGTTACTTTCACGAATAAGGCAGCCCGCGAACTGCAGGAACGCCTGGAAAAATTATTGAATATTCCGGTAAGGTCTTTATGGGTGGGAACTTTTCACTCTATCTGCTGTCGCATTTTGCGTTATGAAAGTGCTAACCTGCCTTTTAATGCCAATTTTTCCATTTACGATGACGATACTCAAAAATCGCTGCTGAAGAAGATTTACAAGGAATATGGCATTGATAAACAGAACTTTCCCGTTAACCATATTCTAAACCGCATCAGCCGATACAAAAATAAACTGATGCTACCTGAAGATATTCAAATGCAAGAAGAAGATAAAGATAGTGAGTTTGCTGTTTTTTTGAATATTTACCGGCTTTATCAACAACAGCTTTTACTAAATCAGGCATTAGATTTTGACGATATCTTGCTGTGGACGGCTAAACTATTGATGACTAATAACACAGTGCGAGAAAAATACCGCGCTCAATTTCAATATGTGATGATTGATGAATATCAGGATACCAATACAGCTCAGTTTGAAATCGTGCATCAAATTGCTGCTGGACATCAAAGGGTTTGCGTTGTGGGAGATGACGATCAGGCAATTTACAGTTTTCGGGGAGCCAGTTTACGCAACATTCTGGAATTTGAAAAGGATTATAACTGCGTGCATAGCATTCGCTTAGAACAAAATTACCGGAGCACAGGAAATATTTTAGCTTTAGCTAATGCCATTATTGCCAATAACAGAAGAAGACACCGCAAAGAACTTTGGAGTGAACTTCCCCTTGGCGATAAACCAATCCTTGCCGTTTATGAAAACGAAATTGAAGAAGCAAATAGAATTACCGAGGCAATTATAAAACTGCAGGAAAAAGGGATTCCTTTACGCAATATAGCTGTTTTATATAGAACCAACGCCCAGTCCCGGGTTTTTGAGAGTGCTTTAATTCAGGCAGAAATTCCTTACAGCATCGTGGGTGGAGTGCAATTCTATCAACGCAAGGAAATTAAAGACCTCCTGGCATATCTATATGTTTTAAGTAATCTGAATGATAACGAATCCCTCTTAAGGATTATCAATGAACCCGCAAGAGGAATTGGACAGACAAGTATCAACCGCCTAATCGGTTTTGCTAATAAAACGCGGATTTCTCTTTTCAGGGCAATCCAAAATGTGGATGCCATTGAAGATATGGGAAATCCGGCAAAAAAGAGAATAGGTGAATTCTGCTTACTAATGGAAAGATGGCAGCAGAGCGTTTCCCAAAAACCTGCTCTGGAACTGGTGAAAACCATTGTGGAAGAATTGGGCTTAATTAGCCATTACCAGAATAGTAACGATCCTCAGGATATTGCCCGCGCTGAAAACCTGGTAGAATTTGTAACTTCCGTAAGTGAATTCAGTGAGCACTTCTATCAGGAATATGAACGCGAACCTGTAATTGCCGATTATTTGCCTTATGTGGCTTTGCAAACAGATTTGGACAGAGTGAAAGAAGGAGTGGATTCCATTCGGTTAATGACTTTGCATAATGCCAAGGGCTTGGAATTTGAAGCAGTGTTAATTGCCGGTTTGGAAGATGAACTTCTCCCCCATAGATTAAGTATGAATAATCAGGATAGCATTGAAGAAGAAAGACGCCTGTTTTATGTAGGCATCACCAGAGCAAAAAACTATCTGCATTTAAGCTATACAAAAAGTCGGCGCTTGTATGATACATTTTATTTTCCTGTTCCGAGCCAATTTTTGGCAGAAGTGGATTCCGGATTATTTTGTTATTCGGAGGGTGATTTTGGCATCGCTCAGCCCCCGAAACGAATGAAAAAACCGATTAAAGTTATCACTGAAAGCCAGAAGCATTATAGAATTGGGCAGAAGATTTTTCATCCGGAATATGGCAGAGGCATAATATTAAATGTAGATGGCGAAGGTGCTGATGCCCGATTGACGATTTCTTTCGGCAATAAATTAGTTAAAATAATTGGAAGCTATGTTAAGAGTGAAGAGGGCTAAATGGTGAGTTGGCAGTTGGCGAGATGGCAAGATGGCGAGATGGCGAGATAGCGAGATGGCGAGATAGCGAGATGGCGAGATGGCGAGATGGTGAGATGGCAGTTGGCAAGTATAAAGAATTAAAATAATCTATCTGTGTTATCCGTGAAATCTGTGAGAGACAGAATTAGAGACAAAGAATATATCTGTGTTATCTGTGAAATCTGTGAGAGTAAATGTTATACGATATAATAGAAGAAAGATTAGTCCAAAGCGAATTTATGCAAGGGTTGCTAAAGCTTCCCTTGAAGGACAGGTCTATCCAAATTTATCACCTCAATCCAAGTGCGCGGGCTTTGGTTGCGGCTCATTTATGGAAACATACCGGTAAAAATGTAATCGTTATTTCTCAGGATGATATTATCGCTGAAGATATTTGGGATGATCTTTGCATTTTAGTTGGCAAGGAAAACTCTCACTATTTGCCCGATTATGAAATATTGCCTTACGAAGAGCGTTCTCCGCATTACAGCATTCGGGCAACGCGGATGGAAACTATGCTTTCCACTTTAGCTAATAATGAAAGTGCTATGTATTCACTTTCCATAAGAGCTTTGGGGCGTTTTTTACCTGCGCGGGAACTGCTTTCTGACCATATTTTGCATTTAAAACAGGGTATGGAAATAAGTCCCGAGACCTTAATCCATAATTTATACGATTTGGGTTATGAAATTCAATATCAGGTTAGCAAGGTCTTTCAAGCAGCCAAAAGAGGTGGTATAATAGATGTTTTCTCTCCCCCACTTACAAATCCTGTGCGCCTGGAATTTTGGGGGGATGAAATTATTGGAATGCGGGTTTTCTCGCTTGCCACACAACGCAGTTTGGAAGAGTATGTAACCGAGCTGACAATTCTGCCTGCCCGTGAACTTGCAGTTAGCGATATTGACAGTGGTTCACCTATTATTGCTAAAATTCGGGAACAGGGTTTTTTTGAAGGTATAGAAAATTATTATGCCTTGCTGTGTAATAAACTACAGACCTTTGCAGATTACTTTGATAATGACAACCGCATTCTGGTGTGGAATAATTATTATTACCTGCGGGAAGAGTATGAAAATCTTTTTGAACAGGCAATAACAACCTGGAAAAAAGAAGCAAAAATTAAAGGAAGGGGACGCGTTCCCCGTCCGGAAAAGATGTTTGCGGATTTGGATACTCTGGTTGAGATTAAAAGTGCAGGTGAAAATATCTACCTTTCACAAAGCGAATTTGAGCTTTCTTTTCCCGTTTTAAATATTCGTGCTCCTTTTATTAGCCAACCCGAATTTGAATCCGATTTGAATTTGCTGGCGGAAACGCTGCTTACCAAAAGCAACGAGAGCTGGCAGAATACTTTGCTATTTGATAATCTAAGCCAGGCAAAGCGACTGCAGGAAAGCATTGGCAGCATTCCTTTCAACCAATTTATCGGGGTTTTGCATAGCGGTTTTTCCATTGAGGACTGCTCTTTGAATTTATGGACTGACCACGAGATTTTTAACCGCTATAAACGCAAGCGTTATGCTCCTCGTTATGCTCCAGGAGAAACCATCGTTGATTATGAAGACCTGAAACCGGGTGATTATGTTGTCCATATTGATCATGGCATTGGGGTTTTTGAAGGACTGCAAATAATCCGTTTGGACGGTTCTGAAGTTGAATGCCTGGTTTTGCGTTATGCCAATGACGATCGGGTTTATGTTCCTACTTATCAGCTTTCCCTGGTAACTAAATATGTAGCGGAAGAAAGTGCCAAACCGGTATTGAACAAGCTTGGCAGCTCTAAATGGAATAAGACCAGACAGAGAGCTGCACAACAAATTGAACTTATTGCTGCGGATATAGTTAAGCTCTATGCACAGCGTAGTTCACGCATTGGAATTGCCCATCAATCGGATAGCGAATGGCAAAAGGAATTGGAGGAATCCTTCATTTATGAGGATACCCCCGATCAAAGCAAAGCCACTAAAGAAATTAAAGAAGATATGGAACTTCCGGTACCGATGGAACGTTTACTGTGCGGCGATGTTGGCTTCGGAAAAACCGAAGTTGCCATCCGGGCTGCCTTTAAAGCTGTTTGCAGTGGCTATCAGGTTGCTGTTTTAGCACCTACAACTTTATTGGTGGAACAGCACTATCGGGTTTTTAGAGAACGCCTGGCTCAGTATCCGGTAAAAATAGCTATGTTCAGCCGTTTTCGCAAAAACAGCGCTATGCAAAAAGACATTTTAGGGCTGAAAAGCGGCTCTATTGATATCGCTATCGGAACTCATCGTCTGCTTTCCAAAGATGTTCAGTTCCAGAAATTGGGGCTGTTAATTATTGATGAAGAACACCGTTTCGGAGTGCGCCACAAAGAAAAACTAAGAGCGATGCAAAGCAATGTGGATACCCTTTATATGAGCGCTACTCCTATTCCGCGAACATTGAATATGGCACTCTCCAAACTGAAAGAAATTTCCCTGATGCAGACCTCGCCTAAAGAAAGATTACCGGTTAGAACTATTATAACTCCCCGAAATATGGATGTTATTAAAGATGCCGTGAGAAGAGAAATTGACCGAGGAGGACAGGTCTTTTTTATTCATAATCGGGTGCAAACCATTGAAACCGTGGCAACCGAATTACGCAATGCAATGCCTGCAGTTCGTTTTATCGTTGGGCATGCACAAATGGCTGAACACCAATTGGAACAAGTGATGACCGCCTTTTTGGCTAAGGAATATCAAGTGCTTATTTCCACAACTATCATTGAAAACGGAATTGATATCCCCAATGCCAATACCATTTTAATAGATAATGCCGATACCTTTGGTTTGGCACAATTATACCAAATGCGAGGCAGAGTAGGAAGAAGCAATAGACGAGCTTATGCCTATCTGCTTATTTCCAAAGGAACTACTACAGTTGCCCGCAAGCGATTGGAAGCATTAACGCAATACGATTATTTGGGAGCCGGCTTTCAAGTTGCCTTAAGAGACCTGGAATTAAGAGGTGCGGGAACAGTTTTGGGAACCAAACAAAGCGGAATTATTCAGGCAATTGGCTTTAACTATTACAACCGCATTTTAGGGAATGCCATTCAAGCAGTGGAAAAGGGTGAAACAACTAACCTGTTTAACGATGAAACCACGGAAACAAGAAGAAAAGTGAGAACTGAAATAGACCTTTATTTTCCCCCCGGTTATATTGACGATGATGAAGAACGCCTGCGTATTTATAAACGCCTGAGTGAATTGGAGACCTTGGCAGATATAGACGAAATGGAAGTGGAACTTTTAGACCGCTTCGGTAAAATGCCGGAACAGGCAAGATGGTTACTAAACTATTTCAAACTTAGCCAGTTAGCCAATAATATAGCCCTCCAGGATTGCCAGGTTAAAAATAATAGCTTAATTATGGAATTTGAAGCGAGTAATTTACCTGCCAAAGAACGGCTGTTGCATTTTACCGCTAAAATACCTCAGCCAATTCGTTTTGAAGCAGGAAAAAACCTGAAAATTATTGTTACTTTAGACCCTGAGGCAAGCTATCTGCAACAATTTGAGACGGGGATAGAGATCCTGAAAAAATGGTAACCGCTGAGAGGAGTATTTTACCACTGAGAACACTGAGGACACTGAGAGTTTATTTTACAATGAGGAAAAGAGATTTACTTTAGCCACCGAGAACACCGAAAGCACCGAGAGTTTATTTTACCACTGAGAACACTGAGAACACTGAGAAAATTGATGTCATTGAGATAATTTGTATGACCAAAATCCTCTTTTCCTCTTTTTCTCTTTGTTCAATCCAATTTTTTTCCTCTTTTTCTCTTTTTCACTTTGTTCAACCCAATTTTTTTCTCTTTTTCTCTTTTTCTCTTTGTAAAATAAACTCTCAGTGTTCTCAGTGTTCTCAGTGTCCTCAGTGTTTTTCAGTGTTTTCGGTGGTCTCGGTGGCTAAAATGTTCCTCTTTGTAAAAATAATCACGCATTGTTCTCCGCGTAAAAACAAAAATCCTTGACAATGCAGGCATTATCAAAATAATGACTTTACATAGATAAATACATATAGAATTAAGGAGATAGATAGAAAATGAAACGCACTTACCAGCCCTCAAACAGATCACGCAAAAACACTCACGGTTTTCGTAGTCGGATGGCTACTAAAAACGGACGCAAAGTGTTAGCTCGTCGGAGAGCGAAAGGGAGAAAGACCCTAACCGTATGATTTTATGTTACGGTGGATTACTTCCCACTCTGAATATGCAGAATTTTTTCAGCCCGATTTTCAATTGCGGACAGCTTATTTTTATGTGCCTGTGTTATATACGGAAGGTGAAACAGCTGTGGGCATTACCATTAGCAGAAAAATCGGTAAAGCCGTTAAACGCAATTTACTTAAACGCAGAATCAAATCCTGGTTGCGCAGCAATCGGGATAATTTACCACTTGGTTACCGTTTCAATTTAGTAGCCAAAAAGGGAGCTTCAGATTTAGAATGGCAGCAACTTTCCTCGGAGCTAAGCAAAATAACAGTTCAATTACAAAGTCGGGTGAGGTATGGAAACGGATAGTTCATCTACCCAATCTGTTATTTCTGGCTCTTATTCGTTTTTACCAGCTTGCTTTTTCTCCTTTTTTACCTGCCAGCTGTAGATTTGAACCAAGTTGCAGTGTATATGGTTATCAGGCATTTAAGAAATATAACTTTTTTAAGGCATTCTATTTAACCGCCTGGCGTATTTTACGCTGCAATCCTTTTCATAAAGGTGGTTATGACCCTCTTCCTTAAAGGACAATAGATGGAAAAAAGAACTTTACTTGCTTTGCTGCTGGTTTTTATTCTCTTTCTGATTTTCAATCAGTTTGTATGGAAACCTCAGCAAGTTCAAAGGCAACAACAACAGCAAAATCAACCCCAAGCGGTTCCTGAAACGGTTGCGAAGCCGGTTAAACCAGATTCCGCTAATTATACTCTAATGCCCGATTCCCTTTTAACTAAGGGAAAAAATCCGGAAGTAATAAAACTTTCCAATCAGCTGATCACCGTTACTTTTAATACCCGTGGTGCCGTTATTCAACAAGTGGAATTGCATAATTTTATGATGCACGACAGCACCAAAGTAAAATTGATTCCCGAGAATAATTCTCTGGCAGATATTAAGCTCTTTCATCCGGCATCCGAAACTCCGCTGCAGGATGTTATTTTTCAATATAAACTTTCCCCTGATGCCAAGGGAGTTACTTTTTTCCTGGGTTCGGAAGCAAATCCTATCATCAGCAAGAGTTTTGCTTTAGATGAGCAATATGGCATTTCTATGGAAGTGAATATTGAAAACTATCAAGTTATAAATGGTCTGGAAGTTGATTTTTCCTGTGGCATTGCCGATACGGAACGCACCACTAAAAGCAAGCAACAGGACTATCGCTTTATGTATTATGCCGATAACGAAATTTTTAAGACGACTCTTGCCAAAATGAGAAAAAAACAGCCATCAGGAACTTTTAACAGTTTTAACTGGATGGCTTTGCGGGGAAAATATTTCACTCTTGCTTTAAAAGAAAATGCACCGGCTTTGATGCGTTCATTTAGCACGGAATTAAATCCCAAAACAGGTAATCCTGCGTTTATAATTAACTCCCAACAAAGCAATCCCAAAGAAAGCTGGAATCAAAGCTTTTTAATTTATGCAGGACCTGCGGATTACCATATTCTGCAAAAATATGGAAAACAAATGGACAGCATTCCCGAAAGGGGAGTTAGCTGGCTGCGTTGGCTATCCAATATTTTTGAAGGGATTCTTAAATTCCTGCATCGTTATATCAAAAATTACGGCATCGTAGTGCTTATTTTTGCCCTAATCATCAAATTACTGTTACATCCCTTAACTCAGCACCAATTAGTCCATAGTATGCGGCAGCAAAAAATGCAACCCTATATAGAGGAAATCAGAAAAAAATACGCCAATGATGTTGTGAAACAAAGAGAGGAATTAACCAAACTTTACAAGGAAAATAAAACCAGTATGACTGCCGGGTGTTTGCCTTTACTAATTCAAATTCCCGTTCTAATTCCTCTTTACAGTGTTTTGCGTTATTCTTTGGATATGCGTAATGCTTCCTTCGGTTTGTGGCTGAAAGACCTTTCCGAACCCGATCCCTATATGATTCTGCCAATTATAATGGGTGGTTTTATGCTTCTGCAATCGCTAATGATGAAACCTAAGCAGGTAAATACTGCACAAATGACAGAACAGCAAAAAATGCAGCAGTCCCAAATGAAGATAATGACTTGGGGTATGCCGATTTTTATGGTCATCATCTTTCGCAGTATGCCTGCAGGACTTGTTTTATACTGGACTGCTTTTAATGTGCTATCCATCATTCACCAATATTATTTAACCAAACACCTCAAGAAAAAGGAAAATTTATGACTACCATAGATAAAAGCGGGGAATCCCTGGAAGAAATAATCAGGAATTTCCGCACGGACTATAAAATTCACGATTGGGAGCTCTCCTACGAGATTCTGAAGAAGCCATCCAAAGGCATTTTAGGACTATTTGCCCATAAACTTGCTCTGGTGAGATTTCAGTTGCCTTCTACATTTGAGAGAGCACAGCTTTTTTTACAAACCCTGCTGCAAAAAATGAGCATTCACTATAGCAATATAAATAGCCGCATTGAAGGCAAAACTCTGTATCTGGAAATTAACGGCAGCCAGGATTCCGGTTTCCTGATTGGAAAAGGCGGCTCTATGCTGGATAATTTGCAATACCTGATTAACCGGGTGTTTGAAGATGATTCTACCCTGGAAAAAATTTACCTGGATATTGATGGCTACAGAGTGCGGCAGGCAGATAATTATTTAAAGCCCTATCTTTCTTCCATTTTATCCGTTAAAGTATCCGGCAAGCCCATAACTCTGGAACCAATGAATGCTTCCGAACGCAGAATTATTCATCGCTTTGTAGAACAGGAAAAAGACCTGCGCACTTTAACTATCGGCGAAGGAGAAAAAAAACGCATCGTTGTCTTCTCCGCCAATCAAAACGAAAAAGATGCCCTCTCCCAAAGTAAACCGGATAGCAAAAAAGGAAGAAATAACCCCTCAACTCATTATCATAAACCGGCTCCCAAACAAAATCCGAAAACAAACAAAGCAGTTACTCCCCCTGAAAAGCCCAAACCGCATTTTCACCAACCCAAAATAGTTAACGCCAAACACTGATGAACCGAATAATCCCTGTTCTGGCAGGTTACTATTGGTCTGATTGCGGTGCGTTTATGGGTGTTTTACCCTACCCGCTATGGCATAAAAAAACAGTTGTAGATCAACGCCAAAGACGCAAATTAAACCTGAACCTGTTGCTTATTCAAAGCGGTAAAAGAAACATTTTAATTGATACCGGTTTGGGAAATCGTCTAACCGATAAACAAAGAGATATCTATCAACCGAGCGAATTTTTGCTGCCCTTTTCGCTTGCTGAATTGGGATTTAAAGATATAGACATCACCGATGTAATTATGACCCATCTGCATTTTGACCACGCCGGGGGAATTATAACCGATTTTGGCTCTAATGATGCCCTCACTTTCCCCAATGCGCAATATTGGATTCAAAAAACAGAATGGGATATGGCAAAAAATCCGGATGAATTAAACCACTCCGCTTATCAATTTGAACAGCAATTAGCTTTACTGGAAAAACGGGGAAACATCACTCTTTTGGAAGGCAATGCAGAAATTGAAAAGGGTATTATGCTTTCCCTCGTGGGTGGACATACTGTAGGTAGCCAAACTGTTGCTATAGATTGTGGCACAAACTATTATCTTTATGCCGGAGATATTATCCCTACCCTGTTTCATACTTCAATGGCTGTAACCTCCGCTTACGATGTTAACAGAATGCAAACCGCAGCCGCTAAGAAAATGATTTACAACCAATTGCAAGAACATAACGGAACCTTGATTTTATGCCACGATACTGAAAAATGGCAAATTCCCTATTCAGAACTGGGACACAAGAAAGGGTTGGCTGGGGAAGTCACCATTGCGGAATCGCCCTAAGGGGCTTTTTTTATTCGGAAGGACGACATCCTCGTCGTTCAAGCACAAGAAGAGGTTGACCAGGAGGTCACCATTACGGTGTCACCCTAAGGGGCTTTTTTTATTCGGAAGGACGACATCCTCGTCGTTCAAGCACAAGAAGAGGTTGACCAGGAGGTCACCATTACGATCACCCTAAGGGGCTTTTGGCAGATAGCAAAGAGCGGAGAGCGTAAAAATATTTACCATTATTAAATTGCATAACGGAAGCTATGCTCCGGTTAGTATCATAATTTGTTAACTTTCATTAGGGTTTATAGTTAACTACCTGTTGCCTGTTCATTTCTTTAATGCCTCTTTAACGACTCTTTAACGATTCCTTAACTTCGTTAAAGAGTCGTTAAAGAAGGTTTAAGGAAGCATAATAGATTCAACTTGGCAGGATATAATGCGCTGTCTAAAAAAAGTTAAAGGTGTCACCACTTACCAGCTAATGTATGGCAAAATAGCATATATAGTTATTTTTGGACGCTATAAATAATAGACAGGCAACAGAGAAAAAGAGACAATGCAAGCTACAATAGTTTTTTATCATTTTTTCCGTAAAAGCTCCTAAGGGCGACACAAAAATAGCGATGGAGGCGTAAGCCCCTCGTAAAAAGTAATCCCCTCGGAAAAAGTAAGCCCTAAGTGCTTTTTTCACTTTCCCGGTTCCCTAAAGCCCTTTAGGGCGACACATTGATAGCGATGGCGGCGTAAGCCCCTCGGGAAAAGTAAGCCCCGAGTGTTTTTTCAATTTCCCGGTTCCCTAAAGCCCCTAAGAGCGACACTTTAATAGCGATGGAGGCGTAAGCCCCTCGTAGTTATAAATTAATAATATCAAGGAGAAAAAAATGCCTGCATCTTATTGTCATTTGGCTGTTCATATCGTATTCTCTACAAAAAATCGTAAGACCTGGCTAAAGAAACCACTTGCTGAAGAAATGTCCGCCTATATCTATGGGTTAATTATATATTTTAAAGAGCATACCTCTTGCTATTGGTGGAATTGAAGACCATTTCCATATTCTTTGCCTGGCTCCTAAAGAACTAAGTATGGTTGAATTTATGGCAAA
>DAONFA010000040.1:0-11503 GCA_035403355.1 Candidatus Cloacimonas sp.
AGGATAGAGCAGCAGCCTTCTAAGCTGCGGGTCGGGGGTTCGAATCCCTTCTGGCGTGCCACTTAAAGTCCCGACTAAGTATATATTGATATACCCTGTGGTGGGTGTAGTTCAATGGCAGAGCACCGGATTGTGGTTCCGGGCGTTGTGGGTTCAAATCCCATCACCCACCCCATTTATCAGGAGTAGAGAACAAAGAGAATGAATATATTTTTAGGGATAGACATAGGCGGTTCAGGATTTAAATACGGTTGGGGGAACTGTGAAGAAGGTTTACACTATTATAAAACAATTCCTCTTCCCAGAAAGAATATAAACGATTTCTTTAGCGTAGCCAGGGAAATGTTTAATGATGTTAACCTCAGGTTAGGGCTGGATAAGCTGAAGGGAATTGGTATTGGACTTCCTGGTGCTATAGATAAGCGGACGGGGTATGTAAACGGAAATAATCCAAACTTGCCTTTTTGGGTAAATCATCATCCTGGAGAAATACTTCCGGAACACTGTAATATTCCTTTTACTTACGATAACGATGCCAATTTAATGGCTTTAGCTGAAGCCACTGCTCAGAATAAGCAAAATGTTATTGGAGTTACAATTGGCAGCGGAATCGGTTGCGGGATTATAGCTGAAGGCAGAATATTTCACGGAGCTAATGGTTTTGCCGGAGAACTGGGTCATATTTGTATTATGGATAATGGCTTACGATGCAATTGCGGGAAAAATGGTTGTTTGGAAGCATATACTTCGGCTGAAGGTTTGCACATGCGTTTGGCATTAAAAAATGCCCGTTATGCGGAATTGGATTTACCTGCTATAATAGCTATCAGAGATACCGATGCTTTGGTTGGTGAATATCTAAAAGAAGGTCAGCATCTTTTATCTGCCTCGCTGGCAGCTCTTGCCACCTGTCTTGATCCGGAAGCAATAATTATTGGTGGTGGCGCAATGGATTTGGGATTATATTATATAGAAGAGATAGAAAAGGAAATATTAAGTGCTTTGCCTGCTTCTCATAGTGCGAGGATAAAGGTTTCAAAAGCTATAAATGGCAATAAAGCAGGTGTTTTGGGAGCCATAAAACTGATTGAAGATAAGTTTAACAGCAATTAGGAATGAAACCTGCTTTATTTATAAGGCATTAAATAAGGAGTGAATAAAATGAAAAAAACAATGCTTATTCTGGCGCTGATGGCAGTGTTAATGTTAACAGCCACAGCAGGGTATGCTTATAAGGGCTCTCCTGTTGAGAGTTTTAATATTTTTCCTAATCCAATGGATAAGGAATGTGTGATTTCTATTGCTGTATCTACTCCTGCTTATATCAATGTTCAAATTAAGAGTTCCGAGGGTGAGTTTATTTGCGATCTTTACGAAGGTTTTGTAGGAAAGGACATTAATATAAATTGGGAGCGGACAGATAACTTTGGCAATTATATGCCTGCAGGTGAATATCTTGTAGTAGTGGGTTTTAACACCCGTTACACCTCCTTAAAGAAGACGCTTATTCTAAAATAACAACCTTTTTAGCGGTAATGTAAGTTATGCAACACGATAGAAAAAAGTCCCTGAGGGACTTTTTTTTGTTTTTGGAAGAAACGGTAACTGAGTTATTGCATACCAAGCATAACAAACATGTTAGTTTCTTAGTTGTAATTCGGCAAATTCAATTTACGGGAGTGGAGGCACTGCCTTTAATCGGTTTTATAGCTTTAGCCATTGGTTGTTTAACTATTTTGCAGGGTTATGCCTTTCTAAACAATTTCGGGCAGGGGATTTGGGTGCATATAATTTTAGTGAGGGTTATAGTTGGAGAATTAAGTGGAATTATAACAGCTTTAGTAGTAATAGCCAGAAGCGGAACAGCAATTTCTACGGAATTCGGGAATATGGTTGTGAACCGGGAAATGCAATTGTTAAAATCCTTTGATATAGCTCCTATGGGTTATCTTGTCGTTTCCCGTCTTTTAGGTGTAGTAATTTCGCTGGTGGTATTAACGCTTTATTTTAATATTATAGCGGTTGTGGGTGGATGGCTGTTTGCCCAGTTTTTCACTCAATTGTCTTTTAGTGCATTTATGAGTGATTTTTTATCTATCTTAACCTTTCCTTACATTTTGATGAGTGTCCTCAAGTCCATCATTTTCGGCATAGTTATAGCTATTATGGCATCTTATGAAGGGATGAGCGTTAACAAAGCATCAACGGAAGTTCCGCAACGGACGATAAAAGCGGTAGTTATTTCTATTTTCACGGTGATAATTTTAGATATATTTATCACCTGGCTGTTTTGGATTAGTGCCTGATGGATATTATTTTCCGAAATGTAGTTATTGATGGTTTGTTGAACGACTTTAACCTGCAGTTTTCTTCGCAGGGCTGCACTGTGCTGTATGATCCTTGTGAAAGAATTGCTACCACTGTTTTATCCGCATTAGTTGGTGTTACCGAATTGGATAAAGGCGAAATTTTACTGGATGGTATTCCCCGTGAAGAATATCTGAAGCAGCATTCTCTTCTTTCCACTTTTTCGCTTGTGTTTAACGAGGGCATTATGCTGTCTAATTTATCGGTGCACGAGAATTTGCTGCTTCCCTGGGATAAAAGATTTGCCACGGAGGACTATAGCGCTTTTGAAAGAGAACTGCAGATTTTGATGGCAGAGCTGAAACTAAATTGCGGATTGGATTTGCGTCCTGCCAATTTAAGTTCGGCACAGCGCAAATTCTTTTGTTTTATTCGTTCTCTGCTCTTGAAACCTAAAATTATGCTGATTGATGACCCCTATTATCTATTCAATAAAAACGAAAGAAAGATGATCTATGATTTTATCGTAAATCATAGTATTAAAAACACAGCTACAGCGAGCTCCGACTACCCAAACAGCAACCTGGCAAACGAACTATTCTTGCAGGAAATGCTGATTGGCAGTAGTGATGACGATTTCACAGGAGAAATTGCTACTCAAATTATTGACCTTACCCAAAGCTGCTATTAAAGACGGTGCGTTAATTTTGGCATTGGTAGCAGTGAGGGTAGATACTTTTATCTGAGGGTTAAAGTCCTCGTCAACCACTTCTTCAGCTTAATTTCAATACAGCAAGACAAACGAAATCCCCGGTTATTATTGCACGACGCAAACATCAGCATTCCGTTGTGTTGCCCTCCGAGCTTTTATTATAGCAGCAAATGAACACTCTAACGGGAATTTGGCTAAATCCCGTTTATGTTGTTTATCCCTAAACCACTATGTAAATCAGCTAACTAAGCGGATAATATTTATCTGCATAATCAGCGGGAAAAATTATTACGGATTACGGATTGCTACAGCGCGATAAAATCTGTGTTCATCTGCAGGAAGAACATAACTCCAACGATATGGCGCAAGCGGATCAAAACTGCCGGTATTACTAATATCAGAAAAAACACCATAAGGGTCGGTGCAGGAAAAGACCATATATGAATCCGCATCTGATATTTCCTGCATAATCAATTGCAATTGCGTTCCCTGAATTTGGATGGATAAAGGGATTTCCAAATATGCAATTAGCGGTATAGCATTAGTAAACAAATTAGAGGCATTATTTATTTCCGCAGCGTTAATAGTGATGCTGAAGTTCAGGATATTATTATCAAAATCGGTATTATCAAAGCTTAAAACTATTTGAGCGGAATTAGAACTAAGGTATTGCACGCTCAGAAGAGAAAGACCTGCAGGAGCGTTATTAAGAGTAAAGTTACCAATCAGCAAAGTGTTATCTCTCCAGGTAGTATTGGATAGGGTAATATTCACCAAAGCTCCATTCAGATTTCCTTCCGTTAAAGCTGTTTCCGTAGAAATTTGTGCCGAAGCAGGTAATGTAAGATTAACTGTCTGATAGGGAGAATACATACTGTAGCCGCTTGTGAAATAAGAACGCAAACGAAAATAATAGGTATTCCCATTGGATAAACCACTAATATTGCGGGAGAGATTTAAACCCACATCCAGATTATCATAACCGGAAACAATATTCGTAAAATTGGCATCGGTCGCCAGCTGAAAATAATACTTTGTAGCAGAAATGGGAGCCGTCCAATTGGCAGTGAAACTTGTTGTAGTAATATTCGTAGTATTTAAAGGCATAGGAGTCCAGATTTCACAGGCATACATTGGCTCATCAATAAAGGGATTCCGGTTTCCCTGGAGTTCCTGAATACGATTGTTGCGTTGCATTTCCCGCGCATCCGGAGGGTCTATAATATGCCACTGCAGCAAAGTAGAAAGCTTTCCATAATTTGGTCCGCTGGTATTGGTATTATCTACAATTTCCAAATCAAAAGAAGTATCGGTGCCTTCATAACGCACTGCCATATACATAATCATTCTGGCTACATCACCTTTATCCTCATCTCTCGGTTCCCAGGCATAAGTAGAGGTTTTACATCCGGTATCTTGAGAGTAACCGTTATAGGGTGAAGAATCATTATAAGGATTCGTAGCATAATCAAAATCCTTATTACTCTTGGCAGAATTTACTGTTGCATCACAAGGACGCAAATGATGTAAATCCGTTCCTGCGGGTGGACTTTCCTCAAAATCACCATGACTTTTACTCCAGGTATGTTCCCGATTCCATTGTGAAGTGCCTCCTCCGTAATAGGATTTGGGAACACTCCAACCAGTATATATTTCAATAATATTATCGCTATTATTGGGGTCTTCATCTGTATAGGGCAATTTAATCCACAAGGCATCGTAAGAGTATCTTGTAGTATGAGTTGTTCTCAGCAGGTTGTGCAAATTGGTCTTCAGAGTGCTGCCGTAACCCGTAATTCCGGTATAATATCCATTGCTTTGAGTATTTGTAGTAATAGCAGAAACAGGATTGTTTGTAGCAACCGAAGTATTAAAACGCGTATAGCTACCACTGCCGTTATATTCATAAATCCTGAACCAATATGTAGTTGCTGGTGTAAGACCGGATACATTACAGCCATTTAACGGAATCCCTTCCACAATTTGAGTAGCACCATTAAAAATAACCTGTTCACCACTGCCACTGTAAACATTGTTGGCAGTAGGATTGCTGCCGTCAACAGGAGAAGTGAAGGAATTGGTAGTATTTATTTTAACTATTCTCCTTGTCCCGTTGCCTGGAGTCCATTCCAAAGTTATATCTGTATTAGCAGGATAGGTGATAATGTTCGTTGCCTGCAAAGTTGGTGTTTCCACTTCCTGGGGTTCGGCATTAAAAGTATGAGAGCCGAGATTATCTATTGTATCTTGAGGGTATAAATCCCATTCGGAAACCAGCGTAGTAAAAGCATAAGCTCCTGTGCCTGATGGATTTTGGGTTATACCTTGAGCTATAGATGATTTTCTTACTAAAGTAGAATTTACGGTAGTGTAACTGTTATCCCCTAACCAGGCAGCTCCAGGGTCGTTTCCGATTACGCCGAAAATATCAATAAAAGCCCCGGTGCTTATTTTTATCAGGGCTAAGGCATCGTTACCGTTAAAATTCGCTACATTATTATTTGTTAAATCTGTAACAGCTAAAATATCTGCATTGGCACTGGCATTGGAAATAACATAAACCTCACTATCTGCCAGAGTTCCGCTTAGTGTTAAAGTGGAAGAAGGAGTAGTTGACCCGTTGGAATAGAGAGTTACTTTATAATCAGATAAATTTACTGCAGAGCCCGTTCCGTTAAAAATCTCTATAGATTTGTTGGAAGCGCTACCTTCAATATATTCGGAAAAGAATAAGTCCGCTGCATAACTTGTTGCTCCGGTTACTATTCCTGCAACAGCAAGATTTACATCCGTAGCCCCCAAACAGGTATGAATAATGTTTCCGCCAAAAGTTCCGGCAGTAGTTCCGGTCATTCTAACTAAAACATTTCCTTCGTAATTAGGTAAAACGCTGGTGTTTATAGTATAAGTTATACCCTCATCTACAGAAATCTCAAAACCGTTGGGTGCAGAAACATTAATATTTTGGCTTAAATCAACTCCGCTAAGGAAATAGCTTTGTGGTTGTGAAGGGGTTCCCTGGGTGGTTTGAAAAGTAACTAAATTAGCTGTAACATTAATTAGCGGATTTACCGGGATATTAAGATTTATATCAACATCATCAATACCAATCTGTCTTCTGGTTCCGCTTGTTCCTGTGCTCGTTGTAAACCATTGGATAGTAATATTATCTCCCGCAGCTATATTCAAACCGGTTACAACTGCACTTATTTGTTGATTAGTTCCCTCTGCTGTAGAATATTCTAAAGCAGGAATTTCAGTTCCGTTTACACTGACTACCCATTTGGGAGTTCCTGTCTGATCTGTTCGGGCTACTTTTCCCTGATAGGTAACATTCAGGTTATTGATTGTGGCGCCGGTTTGATTTTTTAAGGTTAGGGTAGCAGTTAAAGCATTATTTGGAGCCGAAGAAGTAAGCTGAATTCCCAAAACTCCATTACCCCTTAATCCTCCTGCAGTTCCAGAACCAAAATCTCCACCATAAGTATATTGATCACTTAAAGTCCAGCCGGAGGGCAAACTCTCCAGAGAATTATAAGTTGTGAAATCTTCAGTATAACCCTCGGTAGTAAACGAAACATAAGTAGAAATAACAGTTCCATTAACTGATAAGAAAACTGAAGCACCACCTCCACTATGAGTGATGTTTTCATTTAGATAATTACCCGGACTCAGGTTTGCTTTCAAACGCACATATAAAGTTGCAGGGGATAGAATGCCTCCACTATAAGGTAAAGAGAAACTATTAGAAAAAGTTACATTATCAGAAGAGACCTCAAAACTGGAGGAACCGGTGATAGTTATGTTACCGGACAAGGGACTTAAATTAGAGCCGGAAAGAGTATAGGACTGTGATGCTGAAGGACCTTCTCCAAGTTCATAAGTAAATCCGCTTAAAACAGTAGGATCAAGAACAAGAACAGGAACTACAGGTGTATAATCCGTTAGGGTTATATCATCAATATTTATGCGTTTATCAGTAGCTCCTGATTCTGTAGCGCGTTTTATTCTGATTCTTATATTACCGCTTACATTAACCTGTTCGGAAAATAAACTGGGGTTATCACTGGCAGGAGCAGTAAAAACAGAACCGATTTGAGTCCAGTTAGCTCCGTTATCAACGCTGTATTCAGCTTTCCAGTCAACTTGTGCTTCAGTTCCATAACGCCGATAGTAAAAGGAAAGGGTTCCTAATCCGGTTGTTTTGTTTTCCAGCATTGTCATACTTGAGGTTCCGTAACCACGCAACCTGGCAGAACGGGTTCCATTTTTCCAGTCGTTAGCCAAATTGCCAATTAATGCTTCTGTCATATTCCAGGAAATGCCGCTTAAAGTTACATCTCCTGAGGCGTAAGCAGTTTTTGTCTCATTTGTTCCTTCAAAATTAACAGTATAATCTCCATAGATAATAGAGATGCTAAAGAATAGCATTAGTAAGCAGAGTAACGGTTTTCGCATTCTATATTCTCCTTGTTTTCACCAAAGATAATTAAGCAAGCAGATTACACAGAGGCAACAGATAGAAAGATTGGGAAGGAAAAAGATTTCAGCGATTTTCAGGTCACTAAACTTTTTCCTTCTTCATTTTTCTTTCCTATTTGGGCTTTGGCTGCTCTTAAATACATTGGTTCCAGGTTTTCAATGTTTTGGGGGATAAATTTCTCAGGTAGCTTTTCTGGCAAGTAAAAAAGTCCTGCAGCGGAAGGTATTTGCATAATGGAAGATAAAGTGTAAAAATGATGCCCTGCATTTTGCAATAGAGGACTAAGCATTTCTGCCGCACTTCCGCATAGGATAAAATCATTCTCCTTCAGCTGGCAAAGCTCTTCCGGTTTCATTACTGCAGGGAGAATAATTTCCTTTAAATTATAGTCGTAAAAGGCACAATAAACTTCCTTCATCTTAGCGTCTATAACGGAGAGAATGTTTTTACCCAAACCGCAAACCGGCAAAGCGGCAAGTTCCAAAGAAGAAAAAGCATAAAGAGGAATACCCAAAGCAAAAGCAATTCCTTTGGCTGTTGCTAAACCGATTCTCAGTCCGGTAAAAGACCCGGGTCCAATGCAGAGATACAATGCCTCCAATTCCCTGCGTTCCGCGTTACAGAATTGAAAAGCATAGTCAATAGCTGGCATCAGGGTTTCGCTATGAGTAATCTTGATGTCAAAATAGGCGGAGTAAATAACTTTCTTTTCCTTTGCCAGAGCAAGGGAGCCGAAATTTTGAGTAGTATCAAGGGCAAGTTTCAATTTCCCTTCCGCATCCAATCATCATACAAATTTTCAAAGAACTTTTTATGTTGTGCTTCATCCGCTGCCAGGCGTCTGAAGAGAGTTGATATTTCGGGATCAGGAAATTTCACACTCATTTCAGAATAAAGCAGAAAGGAGGTTTCTTCTCTTTTCATACCCCTTATAAGGATATTCTGATAGCCAAGGTCTAAAATTTCCGGATCAGCTGTAATGTATTCACTTATTTTCAGATTGGGTGTTTTATGAATATCTTCTTCTTTTACACCCGCTTTACGAATTTTCTCAATCGCTATTATATGGCTTTTTTCCATTGCTTCCAGTTCTTTAAGCATTTCCAGCTGACCCTGGAAGTGGGATTGATTTTGCAAATCCTGATAGAATTTTATGGCTTCCTGTTCACGCATAACGGCAAAATCAAGGATTTCTTCAAAGTCCTTTCTATGCATTTATAACCTCACAATTACAGATATTATAAAAAATCACCGGGGAGAAAATAATTCCCCCCGGTAATAAGGGAGCGGATTGTTTTTAATCCAAGGGTTCAAACATATCTTTGCCGACACCGCATTCAGGGCAGACAAAATCATCGGGAAGTTCTTCAAAAGGAATATTGTCGTTTTCGGCAGGATCGTATATCCATCCGCATGCTATACATTGATATTTTTGCATTTTATGTCTCCTTAAGGGGATTTAATAGTTTTCTTTAAAAAGTTCAAAATAACTTTGCGGGTGACTGCAGGAAGGGCAAACAACGGGGGCTTCCGTTCCTTCGTGAATATAACCGCAATTCAGGCATTTCCAAAACACTTTTTCGCCCCGGATAAACACCCTTGCATTTTTTACATTGTCATAGAGCTTACGGAAACGCTTTTCATGTTCTTTTTCCACCTTAGCAATCATTCTCCAGGATTGGGCAGCTTCAGCAAAACCCTCCTCTTCGGCAATATCGGCAAAAAGAGGATAGAGTTCCGTCCATTCTTCATTTTCTCCATTAGCGGCATACTCCAGATTTTTAAGTGTGCTATCGGCAGACCAGCCAACCGGATAGGAACCCATAATATTAATCATTTCTCCTTCCAAACCAAGCTTTTGTAAATGTTTGAAGAATACTTTGGCATGTTCCTTTTCATTTTCTGCGGTTTCCGTAAAGATATTGGATATTTGTTCAAAGCCCTCATTCTTGGCAGTTTTTGCGGAATAGAGATATCTCATTCGGGCTTGACTTTCTCCGGCAAACGCTTTCATTAGATTTTCAGCAGTACGGCTTTCAATATTGGGCATTTAGTTCCTCCTTATTTTAGTTGATTTTTCCATAAACCGTGCACATTGCAATATTCGCGCACAGCCAATACTTTTTCCATTTTAACGCAAAACTTTGCTTTGGGTTCATCCCCGGGATTCAGTTCCTTGCGTAACACTTTTTTCTCCGTAAGCACTTCAATACTGGTGATATAGTGTTTTTCTTCCATCGGATGAGGGATACTGCCAATAGAGACCTCAATTTTATCCCCCAAATCTGTTACTACCGGAATATGTTTTTCCAATGAGGCATCAACAGTATTTTCCTGTAATAATTGCATTGGCTGACCACAGCAAACTAATTCGCCACCGCCAACAAATATTACTTCTACAACATTCCCGCAAACGGGACACCGCCATAATTGTCTAAGAGCTATCATTTTCTTCCTCCTGTTATCTTCTCTTTTTATCTATTATAAGCAAGATAATACTTTTGTCAAATGGAATTTTTCCCTTGCCAAAAAAAACGGTTTTTGTTTTTATGCTTTTATAAAGCTTTAAAAAAGAAAAGGGATGATGAATGAAACGCCTTGTAATGTTGCTGTTAACGCTTCTGCTTTTAGCCGGATGCGTTCAATATAATGAAGAACTTTGGATTAACCGTAATGGTTCAGGCCATGCTGTTATCCGGGTAGTCCACCGTTCTCCTTATGAAAATCCCGAAGAAATTATGCGCAAGGCAGCATTACCTGGCATCAATTTGCAATCTTACGAGATTCATAGAAATGGTCCCGATGTTATCTACACCATCCATTTTAAGTTTAAAAACATTGATGCCTTCAATAATATCAACGACCAATTAGGTGAAGCTGATTTCTGGGGAAAAATAACCCTGAATAAAGAACCCGGCAGAAGAATCACTTTCAAACGCAGAATCGCTTTAGGCAGTCAGGAACAGGATGAATACGATGATATAGAAAATATTTTAGGTCAGCTACAACCCGATAATCCTGTGTGGACTTATAAAGTTCATCTACCCTGGAAAATTATTTCTACCAATGCGTTACCTGCCAATGTAGATATAAATAATCGCACCGTGAGCTGGAGCTTTGATACCCGTAAAATGTGGCAGAAACAGGAACTAATGACTGTTGAATTGCAAAAGGAATTTCCCTGGTTTCTCTTAGTTATCGGGGCTGTAATTGTTGTTCTGTTGGTGTTTTTGATTCATTGGATGTTTCGCTTTCCCAAAAAATCGCATTGGAGGGAAAGAATAAAGCAAAGTGAGAATGAAGAAAAAGGGTAATCGCACGCAGATTTCGCCGATAACGCAGATTTTATTGATGAGAGGTAAGGGCTGAACAAGAGTTCAAGTATTTAAGGGATTTACAATTTTTCTATTCTTTGTTTGTAAATTGGGTGGTTAATGTAAAAAGTATCACCTCCCTATAGTCGGGTATTCTTATAGGATAGATAAGCGTTTATTGCAATTAGAAGCATAAAAGTAATGCCTTAAAAATAATGAGATAGTTTCCCTCTTAAAACAGTATAATACCAACTATAACAATCACTTATATGATAACATCCTAATATGGTTGTCTTTTGTGTTTCTTACTGCGAGCCGATAATTTATCGTTTATCAGGCGTTAATCAAGCGTTAATTATTAACGCTTGATTAAGGGTAGATAATCACTTGATTAACACTTTTAGCTAAGAAAGTAGAGGAACTCTAATTAGTAGTAAAGGAAAAAAGTATCCCCCTTATTATCCTTCCCAACCCGGTTCCCTAAAGCCCCTTAGGGCGACACTTTGATAGCGATGGTGGCGTAAGCCCCTCGAAAATTTTCCGGAATAAACGACGTCCTCGTCGTTTTCTGTCATTAATGTAAGTTACAGGGAATTAAAATGTTAAGAATGTTTAGAGGGTGGAGTTTCTTATGAACGACGAGGACGTCGTTCTTCCGGGATTTGTGAACGACGAGGACGTCGTTCT
>DAONFA010000040.1:11603-15044 GCA_035403355.1 Candidatus Cloacimonas sp.
ACGACGAGGACGTCGTTCTTCCGGGATTTGTGAACGACGAGGACGTCGTTCTTCCGGGATTTGTGAACGACGAGGACGTCGTTCTTCCTGAATAAAAAGCCACTTAGGGCTTTTAAAGTATCTCAACCCTCTAAACCTTTTCAACCCTCTAAACCTTATTTTCCTTTTATGTTTTTTCAATATGGACTGGATATTATATGATTTTTTGGATATTGCTTTCTATATTCTTATACCCTTCAGTTATGTATATTCCATTCTGCATTTTTCAGTGGGCTTCATACCAATTTTTCCCTACTCCCACATCCGTTTTCAGATGGATTTTTTTTGCATATTCTGGGGGTAACGCATTTTCCATAGCGGTTTTAACAATTTCCTTTGCTTCTTCCAGGATACTTTTATGGATTTCAAAAACCAGTTCATCGTGCACCTGGAGAATCATTTTGATATCTTCACGCTTATCTATCTGCTTATAAATGTCAATCATAGCTACTTTAATCAAATCAGCGGCAGTACCTTGAATGGGCATATTTACAGCAATTCTTTCTGCTTCGCTTTTAAGTCCCTGGTTTTTACTGTCAATATTGGTAATGTATAATCGCCTGCCCAAAAGGGTTTCCGCATAATGTTGTTGACGGGCTTTATAAACACACTGATTGATAAAATTGCGGATAGAAGGGAATTGGGCATAGTAATCGTCTATAATTTCTTTTGCTTCCTTCAGGGAAATACCCAATTCCCGGGAAAGTTTGCGCTGTCCCATTCCGTAGAGAATGCCGAAGTTAATGGTTTTAGCAGCTCTTCTTTGGTCGGGAGTAACATTTGCCAAAGCAATATTAAATATTTTGGCAGCCATTCTTTTATGAATATCCAGGTCTTGTTTAAATGCTTCCAGAAGGACTTCATCTTCACTCATCAGAGCCAGTAAACGCAATTCTATTTGAGAATAATCCGCATCCAGAATAAGATGTTCCTCATCCTTGGCACAAAATGCTTTCCGGATTTCGCGTCCAATTTCTGTGCGCACCGGGATATTTTGCAAATTGGGATTGGAAGAAGAAAGGCGTCCTGTGGAAGTAACTGTCTGATTAAAAGAGGAATGAATTCTTCCGGTTTCCGGATTTATCATTTTAGGCAGGGCGCTAACATAAGTTGATAGCAGTTTTGAAAGCTGTCTATATTGAATAATGATAGCTGCAATTTCATAGTCCACAGCAAGTTCTTCCAAAACACTGTTATCCGTAGAATAGCCGGTTTTGGTTTTTCTGCCGCAGGGCAATTTTTTTTCTTCAAACAGCAGTTTAGCCAGTTGCTGGGTAGAATTGATGTTAAATTCATATCCCGCATAGTTATATATCTTATCTGTCAGGATTTTAAGCTCCAGATTTATCTGGTGCGAAATTTCGCTTAACACGGAACAGTTAATAGCCACACCGTTCATTTCAATATGCTGTAAAACCTTAATCAGAGGAAGTTCCACTGTATCAAAAAGATTTGCCATTACGCTGAAATCCAGTTTTCTACGATAAACAGGATAGAGCTTATAAACCGCCCAGGCATCTTCTGCAGAGTATTTACATGCTATTTCCGTATCCACCAGGTCAAAAGTGCTCTGGTTTTTCCCTTTGCCAATTAACTCGCTGATAGGTATCATCTTATAATTCAATTCATTAAGAGCGCAGGTCTCCAGAGAATAATGCAGCGTTCCAGGATCAAGTATATAGGCAGCCAGCATTGTATCAAACAGTGGATTATCAAGGTCTAAACCATTGCGGGCAAGGACTATTAAATCAAACTTGAGGTTATGTCCCAATAGCAGTTTCCCCTTTAAGGCATCTTCCAAATGATGAAGAACTTCCTTTAACTGCAAATTATCAGCTAATTGATGTCCCAGGGGAAGATAGTATGCTTTCTTTTCATCAACGCAAAAGGAAATTCCTACCAAATTTGCCAGCATTGGTTCAGGGGAATCCGTTTCTGTATCTATGGAAATTTGCTTCGCCGCTTTCAATTCTTTAAGTAAAGATACGAAATTAAGTGTATTTACTAAAATCGCTGAAAAAGGCATTTTATCGTCCGTTTCTTCAGTTTCCTCTTGTGTCTTAACATTGTCCGTAAAAATATCGTCCTGATATTCGGTTTGTGGTTTTGCTGTATTTGTTTCAGGATATTTCAGTTCAATTTTTCGCTTAATGGAGCTAATTTCGTATTCCTCCAATAAAGGAATGGCTTTTCGCAAATCCTTAGCCCAAAAAGTAAGGTGTTCCAGATTCGGTTTAGGAATTGGAACATCCGTATTTATTGTTGCCAGTTGCCTTGAGAGATAAGCATTTTCCTCGTTTTCCCGAAGAGTTTCTTGCACACGAGGTTTTAACTTATCCAAATTAGCGTAAATATTATCCAGCGTTTTATATTCGGAAAGCAGCATTGCAGCAGTTTTAGGTCCGATGCTTTTCACTCCGGGAATATTATCAGAAGCATCTCCAACAAGGGCAAGATAATCTATAAACTGCTCGGGATAAACACCATACTTGGCATAAACGGCATCCCGATCCAAAATAACATCTTTCATTGGATCAAGCATAACCGAATGCTCATCAACTAATTGACAGTAATCCTTGTCACTGGTTAAAAACACAATTTGAAACTTATCTTTATATTGCTTCCCCAAAGTTCCTAAAATGTCATCCGCTTCATAACCATCAAGACCGATTTCCTCTAAGCCGATTAACTCAAAAAAGCGTTTCACCGGCTCAATTTGAACTACAAGTTCATCAGGCATTGGAGGACGCTGTGCCTTATATGCCTCATAAAGATTATGCCGAAAAGTAGGAGCTTTGCGGTCAAAAGAAATGGCTGCATAAGCTGCCTGAGTATTTTCCAGGATGTGCAAAAAAGAATTTATTACCCCGAAAATGGCACTGGTATGCATTCCTTTGCTGTTGATTAAAGGATTTTTTATGAAAGCAAAATGCGCTCTATAAAGTAATGCCGTGCCATCAATTAAATATAATTTCTCTGCCATTTCCCAACCATCCTTTGGCTTGTTTTTTCTTTTCCGACATTAAAATAGGAGCAGGGATTTTTTGGCAAGGGAATTTTAAAAAAAACAGGAGAGCAGCTTTGAGAAATAATTGCAGCAGGTTGGTAACAGCAATTCTTATGAAAAAGAACTTGACTTGAATTGACAAGCTGGAAAGAATGTAATTGGTTAATTGCTCTAACATAGATTGTGAAAAACGAGGATGATAAAATGTTCTCAAATAACCTGAGAAACAATGAGGTGGAATTTATACCAACTTTTAGGACCAAACAAAACTCAGGGTTTCCCAAATTATCAAACACATAAGGAGAAGAAATGAAACAATGTATATTATTGCTTGCCTTGATGCTCATTTTAATTCCTTTAAGTGGAACAGAAAGAGTAGGGGGTTGGATTCATAA
>DAONFA010000041.1 GCA_035403355.1 Candidatus Cloacimonas sp.
TCTCAGATCAGATATTTTAGGTTCTTCAAAATAGGGGCTTTGTCAACAGCCTGAGCCCCTTAGGGCGACACTAAAATAGCGACGGTGGCGTAAGCCCCTCGTAAAATGCAGAAAAAAATCTCTTCACCCTAAGGGGCTTTGAGGTATCTCAACCCTTAAAACTTGCTCAACCTGCTAAACCTTATTATCTTTTTATGTCTTTTAAATATGAAATGAATATGGAATCCTATTTAATAATGATAAAAATGGTATGCATTCCGGTATGTTCAGAGGCAACAATAAGGACAGAGATGAGACCAGAAATCAGGATAAAGTTTCCTTTTCAATATTCCTAATAGATTATTCAGAACAGCTATCGTTTATTTTCTGTCAAAATGCCAGCAGCCATCCCAGTTTTCCCAATCAATTATAGTTATACGCTGCAGCATAATTTTGGTGGGGTCGTCGTCCGGTAATAGGGTTAAGACCTGTTCAAACAAGTTTTTTGCCTCATTTTTCTGTTTAGCGCAAAGCAGAGCTAAAGCGGATTCATAATTATCATAAGCGGTAATCAGTTCCGGTTTATTCTGCATATTTTCCCGGGTATCAATCACTTCGTAAATCAGGCAATTTTCGCATTTTCCTTTTACATTCACTCTGTCCAGTTTGCGGCAAAAGAATGTATCTTTCACTGCCTGATAAGTAAATTCATCAATAATTATAGTGGTATGATAATATTTATTCAGTCCTTCCAGGCGGGAACCGAAATTCATTTTATCGCCAATGCCGGTATAGTTAAAAATTCTATCCGAACCAATATTGCCAACAATCACTTCTCCCGTCGCGATACCGATGCCGATGCGGAAATTTTTCAATGCCGGATGGTCTTGATTTGCTTCTTTAATATCCAGAGCTATTTGGCGAATTGCAAGAGCGCTTTTTACGGCATTTTTTTCAAAACCGGAGTAAGCTACCGGTGCTCCATATAAAGCTAAAATGGCATCTCCGATATATTTATCCAAAGTTCCCCGGCAGGAAATAATCGTTTGGGTGGTCAAATTGAAATAGTTATTCATAAAAGCTGTAATTTCCGCCGGGGATAATTGCTCGCAGAGAGAAGTAAAATTGCGAACATCCACATACATAATACTGATATAGGTTTTTTCTCCACCTGCTTTTAATCTTTCCGGTGCTTTCATAATTTCCTGAATAACATCGGGTGAAACATAATGCTCAAAAGCGTCTCTGACCATTCTTTTTTCTTTGCCCTGTTCATGTGCCTGAGTAATAAATAATGCTAAAAAGCCCAGCACCCAAGGGATAAGAGTTTCAGTGTAGTTATAGATGTAACTACTTTTTGTATAAAGGAAATAAATTGCCGGAATAGACAGCAGGGAGATTATTAAAAAAAAGCTGATGGAGATAAAAGTTTTGCTGCGGGGAATTAGAAAAGCCATCAGCATTACTGCCAATACATTAATAAGCATTAGCAAACGGAAATCCACCCAACGCACATAATTTTCATCCAGAACATTCCTGATAAAAGTGGCATGCAATTCCACCCCCGGATAGGATTTATCTAAAGGCGTTATTTTACTGTCCTTCATTCCGTAGGCAGAAGTTCCAACCAAAATGATGCGGCCTGTAAAATATTCCGGAGGAATTCTTTTATTCAGCACATCCGAAAAGGAAACATAGCGAAAGGTTTTATCGGGACCACCCTGTCCATAATATTTGAAATAATAACTGCCATCAGGGCTAAGAGGCAATTCCCGCACTATTTTATTATTGCAAAGAAGCTGACAGCTCTTATCCATTCTTACTTCGTCTATCCTTAATAAATCCATACACAATTGCATACTGAAATTCACATAGGCATCTTTTCCATATTGCAAAAAAAGAGGATAATCGTGAATCTTTCCTGAAACATCGGGAACAATATTGGCAAAGCCCACTCCTCTTGCTGCATTAGTAAATTGAGGCATGGGAGGAGTAGGGTATTGTAACTGTAAAGGATGCTTGGGCTGCACTTTCCAGGCAACTAATTTATCAGGAAGAGCTCCGGTATAGGAAGGATAATAACTGTTGAACATTGCCAGATATACCATTCCTGCATTCTCTATAGCTTTAATGAAACTATCATCAGTACTTAAGGCATCCATAATTTTATCCGGATTTCCGTTCACTTTTTTCAGTTCCGGACGCAATCTTTGCCTGGCATATCCCTGAATACTGTCGCTTTCACTAAAAAATACATCAAAAGCAATGGCTATCGGTTCATCTGCAGCCAGATTATTTACTAAATCGGCAAAAAACAAGCTGGGCCAGGAAGAATACTGACCTAATTCCTTGATGCTTTTCTCATCTATATCCACAATGCAAATTCGGTCATAAACACCTTGATATTCATTGTAAGTAATGGTATTGTGCACTTGGAGAAGGGTATCGTAAATACTTAAATCCAAGCTGCGTAATAAAATGCTGATAATAGGCAATTGTGGCAGAATTATAGATAGAAGCAATACTGCCAAAGCAATTAGATAGTAACGCAAACGGGACATTAATTCCCTGAACTTTCTTATTTTACCGGTGGTAAACTATCCAAGGTAGAACTATCCGGAAAATCCTCCTTCAGCTGTTGAATATGTTTATTCATCATAGTTTTATTCCCCTGTTCGTCATAAATCATAATTAAGCAGGCATGCGAAAGTTCCGCGTTTTTAGCTAAAGGGGACTGTTCAATGATTTTTTCAAAAATTGCCACTGCGTTGGGGTAATCCTTATCATCCATATAGGTTAAAGCATCCTGAAGATTACACTCGGGCTCGTCATACCAGAATAACTGACTCTCTGGCATCACTTCTACTTCTTCTCTTCTAATCCCGGCAACATCACTGGCATTGTGTTGTTCGTTTTGCACGCGCAGATTATTGATTCTTTCCCACATCTTGTTTCTATAGTCAGGATTGTTTAATGCTTTCTTTTGTAGTTCACTGATGCTGATTTGCGTGTTGGCATTGATGGAAGAAACATAATTGTTGTTCCATCTGATTTCTGCTTTGGAATCCGGACCTGTTTTAATAAAACCTTCGGGTTCCACTTCCATATTCAAAGTAGCTGTTCTGTAACTTAGATTGGGGGATGCTTTGTATTGCACTTCGCCTACTATAAAACGAATTTTGCCTACAGATGCGGCTGAAAGACATAATGCTATCAGCACAAAAGTGATAGCGAGCATAGTTTTTTTCATTTGTTTTACTCTCCTGTATATAGCAATAAATCGGAATATATTTGTTGATTAACAGAGCGTAACAGATCTTTATTGCTCATCCGGTTAAAATATTCTCTGGCTTGATACTGATTGCCACATTGATATTCCAGAATGCATAAATTGCGTAAAATCAAATCCATATCTTGATTATGTTCCATTGCCTTCAAATAATTGGCTCGGGCTGCTTCATAATTTTTATTATTCAACTGCAGGTTGCCTAAATTGATTAAAGCACTGTGATTATCCGGGTCTTGATTCAAAATATATGTCCATAATTCGGCAGCTTTGGCGGGACGTTCATTTTTTACACACCAAAGAGCATATTTATTAGCTACAATTAAATTGCCGGGATATTTATTGAGCGTAGCAATAAATTCTTCTTCCTGAGCAACTTTCCCCATCAGTTTGATGTTTTCAATTTCTTCTTCGTATTTTGATACTGCCTGTTCCCTATTGCCGTATTCATAAGTGGAAATTATTTCTGTATAAGGTGCCGGAGGATAAAGCTGATGAGCAATTTCAAATTCAATCAGTTGCAGGTCTATGCCTTTTTCTATAAGCATATTATAGCGTTTACTGGCTTCCTTCCAGCTGGTAGTAAAGGTCTCTTTACCCAAAAGAGTGGTTTCTAAAGGCAACCAGTATTTTCTATTTTTATAGATGAACTGGCTGGGGCTAAAACCATAAGTTAAAATTTCCTCTGCAGTAATTCCGGTATTAATAACGAGCATCACATGATTCTGAATATCAATAAAACCGCACTCCCCTCCAATAACGGATAAACTGGATGCTAAAAGAGCCAGCAAATCGTCACAGTCACCTGCTTTCTGAGTTAAAGTTTGAAAAGGAAATTGCACATAGTCAATTTCGCTGCCAGCTAAATTGGAAGAAGACATATCACTAATATACTTAATCCCGTTAGCGCTGTAAAAACACCACAGCTGCACAGCCCGTTGAATGTTTTTATTCATTTCTCCCGAGGGCTGAGTTTTAAACAGCTGGGTGATTTTTGTAGTTACAAAGTTCCGCAGATTATCATCTGCAGGATTTACAAAACAGGCATATTGTTTGCGATCATTCCAGTCCATAGCATTGATACCCTGGACATGAAGGATATCGCTTTTATTTATTACACCTTTTTTTTGAGCAAACTGCCATTCCACTTGCACTTCTATATTGAAAGTTGCGGGACCGTTTTTACATAAGTCAAATATCCTATTATTGATTGGAATCGTGATGTCTATTTGCTGTTCAGAACCTCCCATTAAAACCGGAATCACTTTCTTAAACGGCTTGTCCGTTATTTGGGGAATAGTAACTTGCAACGAAATATCCTCTATGGAAATATCCCGGGTATTATAGAGAGTAACGGTTCCGAGTGGATGGGTCTTATAATATTCGCAGAGAGCAGGAAAGACCTTGTAAAAATCAAGTTTCTTAACTTCTATCTCATCTCTTTTTTCGTTATAATACTTCCTTGTTGCGGCGGTAGTTATGGCTTTATCCTGGAGCTGTTTAACATCAGGTGCATATTGAAGGGCAATTTGAATTTCTTTCCAGGCGTCATCATAGCGTTGTTCTTTTATTAACAAATCGTGATAGAATTCGTGATACGCAGTTGTAGTGCTATCCGAAGCAATATATTGATAGATATTATCCATCACCGCTAACGCTTCAGAAGAACGCAATTCCTTATCTAATGCCTGAGCATAGGCAAAACCGTATTTAACCTCTTTAGGCATTATTTGATAAGCGCTGGCAAAATTCCTCGTTGCTTCATTCGCTTTCCTGTTTTTGGCATAAGCATTCCCCAGGCAGTAATAATATTCGGCTTCGTTAGGATTAAGCTGAAGGGCATCATTATATTTATCAATTGCTTCGGCATATCTTCCTTCAGCAAAAAAGCAATCTCCAATCAGTTTCTGAATAGCATCCGCACTCTGATTGCTGGCTCGGAGTAATGTTCTCTGCAAAGAATTTCTGGCAGCTACATATTCTTTATTCAGCATCAGCAGCTCACCCAGTTTTATCTCATTATCCAGATTATTTTCCAGAGCAATCAATTCGCGCATAGCAGATAAAGCATTGGCATAATTTGCCAGGTTTTCTTCGGAATATGCTAAATAACGAATTACTTCCTTATCACCGGTAAATTTGATTAAATATGAATTGCAGAGCTCTTTCACTTTGGCATAGTTCTTATCCATATAATAAAGCGAAATCAGCTCGCGCATAATACCTTGGTCATCTGTTCTTCTAAAGTTTTCCAGATAGGCAATACCCTGTTTGTAGTCACCCATCATTCTATATATTTCGGCTTTCTGGATAGCAGTATTTACTCGCACCCCCACAAGTTTTTCAATAGAGCCGATGCTGACTAATGCTTTCTCAAATTCGTTCTGACTGATGAACATTTGAGCTTCCAGAGTGTAGGTCTGCACAATCTCCTCGCCAAAATTAACACCGGTAAAGATTTTGGAAGCTCTTTCCAATGCCTGAACCGCTCCCTCATAGTTTTTGCTCTGTGCCAAATAACGGTAATAGGAATAAGCATCTTCAATCTCTTCACTGAGAGGACCGGGTTTCTCGTCGGCAGATATAGATTGCACTCTGTAAGTGCTAATTTGCGGCTTGGGTTCAGTAATTACAAAACGCGGTTCACTCACTTTGTATGTTTGGGTTTGATTTTCTGCTTTCTCAATAACATACCAGTTATAAATTCCTTCAGCAACATCCCAGGAAAGTTCCGCTTGCTTATCTTGATTAACGATAAAGCGAATGGTCTGCGGTTTTTTGGGACTGAAGTAAAAAGTTAGTAATCGGGTATTGGCTGCCATTCTATCACAGATATAGAGATTGTTTTCCTTCGGTATATAGCGGATTAAATATATATCCCCGAAACCGGGAAAAGCGCCACTTGTATTTTTGGCAAAGTATTGTTGCTCAGTCCGGTTATTATTTTTTATGTTTAGCTGTTGGGTTTGGGCGTCAATGTAACCAATGTTGTTGTTAAACAATATATCAAAAGTGCTTATTTTAGGTGCAGTTGTCACAAGTTGGAGATTTCTTTCATTACTCAGCGGTATTTGATAGATTGCATTATTATTTGCCAGGAAATACAGATTTTGTCCGTCAGTTCTTAATAACTGCGGTTTCAGCATTTTACTTTTCAGGTCTATATTACGCATGTGAGCAGAATTTTCGCTGAAAATGGCAATCCGGTAATTTCCCTGATCGGCTACATAAACCATTCCTTCATTATCTACAGCTATCCCTGCAGGCATATTCAGCCGTCCATTTTGGGAACCCTTACCGCCAAAGGAATCAATATAATCACCGGTTAGTGCGTTATAAATAAAGACCTTGCAGGATTTGCCATCCACAGCATAAAGTTTGTTATTATAGATAGCAATAGCATCAAAACCTTTCACTCCCTTTTTCTGTTCCGCTACGGCATAGATATTGAAAATGCTGTTATCATCTACCCTGCAAGTAATGGCATCGGTGGTCTTTTTGGCTTTATTAAATTGCACCGTAGTGTTATGAACATAATATTTTCTGCCGTCCTGCACAAGATAATCCTTGGTTTTCAATTCTTTACTTTCCGCCAATTGGGGACGCATAGTATAATCAGGTTTCTGCAGGACATCCATTGTAGAAAATTCGCTGTCCAGATATAACTTTACAGTTCTAACTTTGCTGTCCAGAATTCCTATAAGCACTTTTCCGTTATTGTCCACCGTTTTAATAATAGCTGGTTGTTGAAAGGAAACCATTGAACCATTCGTATCTTTTGAACCCCAGGTTGATTTGGAAAAAAGGCGTCCGGAAGAATTCGTCTTTCCAATTTTAGTGCTAAGAGCATAAATTACATAATACTCATTATATTTATTTATGGAAGCATCCGGAATCCGATCACTTTTATTATCGGGAGTTGCAAACTCAAAACTACCGGCAGGAGTTAAATTCTGATTGAAATGCAGCATTGATTGGGTTTTGCCTTTGTTTACCAGAATATGGATTATTTGGTCTTCTCCCAGGCACATAGATAAAGGAGCCAGAATGGACACCTTTCCTAAAAACATTCCTTCATTGGTAAAAGAAAGAAGTTCATTGCGTCCTGCATCCAAAACATAGATAAAGCCCTGATAATTTACCAGGATGCGAATAGCGTTTCTAAATTGAATATCCGGTGAACCCTTAAAGGAAATAGTCCTTAAGTATTTGCCATTATAACCATAAAGATATATTGAACTTGCCTTGGAATCAAGAAGATATAATGTTGTCTCATCTCCTGTAATGTCATTAGCTTTTCCCGCATAGGGAAGCTTGGCAAAAACCGGTTGTAAAAATACATTCTGGCTGGCATCCCATGCTTTGATAATTCCTTTTGTATTATCTACACAATAAGCAACGCTGCCCTGAAGATGAAAACAATCTACTCCAAAAGAATTAACCTTATCTTTGGAGACCTGAACAATATGCACCGGTTGAGGTATAGCTAATAGCAATATCCAGCTAAGAGAGATAATTGTAACCAAGAAAAGGGATTTTTTCATATCCACTCCCTGCTCATTTCATAATCTAAATTATGTTACATTTAAACAACACCAAACCTTAAAAACCTCCTCTGCGGGAAGAAGGTTTTAAGCCAACAAATCCAAATAAATCGGGAAGAGATAATAACAATTTCTTCACCTGTATATCCATATTTATATTACTTTTTCCTTATCCTTCCAATTCCCCTATCCTGTCAAGCAAAAACTTTTGTTACCTTTCTAACGGGAATAATTATTCCGGATTTCGTTTATAAACAGCTAATTCAGCTAAAAGAAAACGAGTTGTAAATCCTTGCTTAGCCAAAGTCCTTTGTCGTTCCTGCTTCAGGAGGTTTGCGGCAAAATCTTTACCTGAGAACGGCAGCGGATTGTTGCTGCAAAAGAATTTTACAACTCGCCAAATGACTGTTTTCGCAAACAGCTATATTTATATGCTTCTCCGATTATTGCATAAATGGATACCTGTAATCGCTATCAGGGACAAAGTTTTCCTTGATGGAACGGGCTGAAATCCACCGTTGCAAATTTATTGCTGAACCGGCTTTATCGTTTGTGCCGGAAGACCTTCCACCTCCAAAAGGTTGTTGTCCCACAACTGCACCCGTGGGCTTATCATTAATATAAAAGTTTCCGGCACTATGCCTTAAAACATTGTTTGCCTCCAGAATAGCTTTTCTATCCTGAGCAAAAATAGAGCCGGTTAATCCATAAGGAGAGGTCTTGTCACATAGTTCCAGAACTTTGCTGTAATCCTTTTCGGGATATACAAAAACGGTTAGAACAGGACCGAATATTTCTTCCTGCATAGTTTTAAACAGCGGGTCGGTAGTTTTTATTACTGTGGGCTGAATAAAATAGCCGATAGAATCATCACAATTGCCTCCCAGCACTATTTCCGCCGAGGTAGAATTCCGGGCAAAATCAATATAACCTTTAATTCTATTGAAGCTTTCTTCATCTATCACCGCATTCAGGAAGTTCGTAAAATCTTGCACATCACCCATTTTAACCGTTTCCAGCATCTCTGCCATTTCCTGAAACCATCTCTCATAAAGTGTATCCGGTATATATAAACGCGAAGCTGCACTGCATTTTTGACCCTGATATTCAAAAGCACCTCTTAAACATGCAACTGCCAGAGATTTTACATCTGCCGAAGAATGCGCGAAAATAAAATCCTTGCCTCCTGTTTCACCAACTATTCTGGGATAGGATTTATAAAGATGAATATTATTGGCAGTGCGTTGCCAGATATTATTAAAGACCTTTGTGCTGCCGGTAAAATGTATTCCCGCCAAATGAGGAGAATCAGTTACTAAATTACCTATTTCAGCTCCGGAACCAGGAATATAATTAATCACTCCATCAGGTAATCCTGCCTCTTTTAATATCTTCATAATAAAATAGCCACTATAAACAGCAGTCCCTGCAGGTTTCCAGATAATTGTATTTCCCATCAGGGCGGGCGCAGTAGGAAGATTTCCTGCTATGGAAGTAAAATTGAAAGGGGTGATGGCAAAAATAAAACCTTCCAGCGCTCTATACTCTGAATAGTTCCATTCTCCTTTAGGTGAGACCAGAGGTTGCTGTTCATATATCTTTTGGGCATAATAGGCATTAAACCGCCAAAAATCAATGAGCTCACAGGCAGAATCAATTTCCGCCTGATGCACATTTTTACTTTGCCCAAGCATCGTAGCGGCATTCAACAGATAACGATATTTTGTGGAAAGAAGTTCCGCCGCCTTCAGAAAAATTGCGGAACGATGATAGAAAGGCATTTCTTCCCAATCGGTTCTTGCTTTCACGGCTGCATTTACAGCCATATCTATAACCTGCATATTCACTTTATGGTATTTTGCCAAAATCTGTTTGTGATTATGTGGCTCAATGCAAGTTCCCAGGTTTCCTGTAAAAACCTCTTTTCCATCAATTATGGCAGGAATTTCCAGGATATCGTGGCTGAGTTCTTTCAGGGCATTCTGCAGTTTGTTTCTTTCGGAAGAACCGGGAGCATAAGTATATATTTGCTCATTTTTGGGGACTGGAACAGTAATAAACATTTTTTATCTCCTTTAGTGTAATTTCAATACTCGTGATGAAAAGGAGAAATAGATAGAAATATCTGCACACAGTTATCCTGTTGCATAGCTATTCACCTTTTCACACTGGAAGGCAGATCCGTTTCCAGATAAACCCTATCGGCTAACAACCTTGCCATAACAGTTTAGGAATGTTAGCTCGGTGACAAAACAATTTTTAAATAAGGCGTTATTATGTCAAGTATCGCAAGAAAAAGAGCATTCTGAAAAGTTAGTTATTACTTAATATTATCTATAGCTTATAAAGCCCCTGTCCTTCAGGTGAAGGCAGGAATCCGGACAGAACTTTCCCAACTGTCTGCACTTGGAATCCAATAGCTATTTTTACTTAATGGGCATTCAGGGTTGCCTGGTCATTGCTTTAACGACCCTTTAACAATTCTTTAACAATACCTTAACTTCGCTAAAGAGTCGTTAAAGAAGGTTTTATGAAGCATAAAAAATTCAACCTGGCAGGAAATAATAACGGTTAGAACCCTTTGGCAAACTTAAATTTACAACTCCCCTTATTGGTGCAGGATACAAAATAAAAAAAAGCCCGGTTTGTATCTGCCGGGCTGAATAACTGGTTTTTTTAAAAGAATGCTTTAGAAATTAAGCTGAAGGGATGCTCCTGTGGCATAGTTATTTACATCGCTATTGTCATTTTTGCCCCAGGCACCATATATATATAGGGTTAGCATATTTTCTACAAGCTTGGATTTTAAACCCCCGTTCAGTTCCGTTCCCAGGTCTTTTAGCACACCTGCATCCGCAAAAAGAGTATGTTTTTCCGTAACAGGATATTGAATGGAGCCCACAGCGCTGATAAATGTCCCATCATTATTGTGATACAAATCATCAGTCCAATAGAGGTTTAGTCCATCGTGAATAATATTATAACCATAAATAAAGAGTCCGTTTTGGTAATATGAACAGTAAGGAACTAATCCATCTTCGTAGGCAATCAAAACATCGGCTCCAACTTTAATAGTAGCAATATCAATATCTCCTTTTACAGCTGCGCCAAAACCTGTTTTATCAGGACCGTCAACAAACTGATGGCATACGAAAGGAGTCACATCCAAGGTAGCAGGACCGGTGGAAAGAGTTACATAAGGCAGGAAAGTTATTTCCCCGTCATTATTATCATCATTATAACCCACAAAGCCATTATATCCCCAAATAACGGGAGAAGTAGCTTCCAGAGAAGCAAGGAAAATAGTATAATCATCGTGCTTAAGAGTGTCCCCTTCCAAATTCTTAAGTATTCCTGCTTTGGCAGTCATTCCAGCAACATCCGTATAAAGCGTAACTCCCGCTCCATAATGGTCTATAACCAAACTGCGATGATCAGCCAAATATTGTAACCCGGCTCTGATATTAGTATTGATAACTGGCATATAGTAATCCAGATAAAGTTCGCTGGTTTCAATATTGATGCCGCCTGTTCCAAGATTTCCACCTGTTGAAGCATCACCCCAGGTAATTTCTCCAATTTCAATAGCCAATCTAAAGTTTAACCCTTCCGTTAATTCTGAATTGAGACCCATTCGTAAACGGCTGTCTATATGACCACCATCATATTTTGCAGCGTCGTTATAGGCAGCAGCACGGGTAAGCATATCGGCATCATAATCAAAATTAACAGCAGCCAAAATGCTTATGAACAATAGGGTTGAAGTGAGAACAAGAACTTTTTTCACTTTTTTCTCCTTTTTTTAATTGTTTTTATTTATATGATAATTCATTACCCTGCCGATGTCAAGTGAATAAATACAACACTTTTCTCTTAGAGTTGTGATACTACTGCAGTATTTAGTATGCGTTCTCACTTATTTTTTCAAATCGTATCACCATTCTTTCAATTCGGCGATATCGGAGCCTTGCGATATCACGATTTTTTCAAAACGATATCACGATTTTTTCAAATGGAATTTCACGATTATTTCAAACGGAATTTCTAAGCCAAAACAGCGAAACAAGTTATGGATTTCTTGCTCACAAACTGATAATACAGGGCTGGATCGAGAGAAAATATCACGATTTTTTCAGAGGCATTTTGAAAGGCATTGAATGGCTGATGATTGTAATCAAGGTTCCAACAATCTGATCGATATCCAAGGCATCGATCTTTCTTATCATATTGAGCGGAAAGGACTTGACCACCTGTGCGAGGGGTGCATAGTAGCACCCATAAATCAACAGTCGGGTAACCGAGAAGGAGATCAAGATGACCAAGCAAAACAAGAATCGCAAAGGCCAGGCAACGCTGGAGGAGATGGTTAAATCAGGCAGCCAACTTATTCTGATGCATGACGATGGGACTGAACAGCCAATCGAAGAGATACTGCATGATGATCCTACGACTATAGAAGTCCACTACAAGAGCTGGTGGAATCAGTTCCGAGGTCCCTGGCTGCAGTCGGAGAAGATGAGTGAGGACGAGATCAAGACCAGGGCTGATGATGCCTGGGAATGCGGAGACTACAAGGAGATGATCAACTTGATGGCTGAGCTGATCTGCCGGCTCGAAAAGAAGAGATAATCATTAGCTAACCTACTCACTAACCCGGTTCTGCCGGGTTTATCTCTTGGGCATCATTTAGCGAGGGCAATCAGGGTATAGAAAGGCTCGGAGGCAGTATAGACTTGGCTGATCCCGATCATGATAGTTACCCTGTTACCATCGAGTTTGACATCGGCTATGAAGAGGAAGGCATCGCATCGGTTAGTCAGGAAGATATGCGGCAGCTCCTGATACTCCTTATCCAGTGTGTGGGTGATGATCTTATCTTCAGTCAGCTTTGCAGGGCTGCTTTGGCTGTTATCGCCTATCCCCTTATCTTGATCCTGTATCTCGTATTGCAGCTTATTGAGTGATAAGAGGCCGTTCTGCAAGTGTTCGGTGCCGATGGCTGCATTGGCGATCTTGCTTCCAGTTACCACTCCATCCAGGATGTGATTACCATAGATGCAGTTGTTCTGTAGGCCTCTGGCATCAAGTTTGCCGATGGTGCAGGTCTTACCACTGAACTGGCCTTGGGTATTGCCTACGTTGTCCCATATCTCATAGAAACCACAGTCGGCTTCATCTTCGATTCCGATCTCATAGTATCCTGAGTTGGGGGTGGTCTCGATGAGCTTCTTGCCTTCTGCCCAGGATTGACCGGGCCTGAGAAGTCGGATATCGACCCCCGATTGAGGCTTTCGTTCTGTACCTTCCATTGTATAGTAGCCGATGGCGAACTTATACATGTATGCTCCTTTTATGATTGTTAAGGATTAGGAATGTGGAATCACCGTTTCGTCAAAGTCGGTGATAATAATGATGCCGAAGTCGATGTAGCCGGGCGAGCCGATGTATCTGGATTCCAGGCTGAACTTGACCTTGGTGGGATACTCGTGCAGATCATCAGGACACTTGGGAAGTTGAGCGATGGTGACCGGGAACTGGCTGTTGATGCTGTTGTAGGCGGTGTATTCCAGATAGAGCCTACCGGGACTGAGGAGAAAGCTCATCAGACTATAGTATTCGGATGGCTCAAGTACCGCATCCAGATCAAAGGAGTCTTCCCGATAAGCTTCTCTGCGGTGGATGATTGTGGGATCATAAGCATTCTTTTTCTCGATGCGGTATTTCTGACTGGGGGCATACTCAACCTGCCCGTTCTGGCAGAAGAAGTAATATATGCCGTCATCAGCCCAGCGGATGAGCTTGAAGCCCTTTATAATAGCCATGCCTTCACCTTGTATTCATCATCGATGTAGTTGCGCTCCAGTTCGGTTATGGCATAGATCTGATTCTGGATGCGTATCTTGGACTGAAGAGTGAGGTTGTATTTACTGAGTTGATCGATGGTGGCTTCGCAGCTCCACTTGGAGTCATGGAAGTCGATCAGATAGTCTTTGATCAGGCTCTGGAGTTGAGTGGTATTTCCTGCCAAGATATCCAATGAGCTTATCTGCGGTTTCTCAGGATTGCCCCGCTTGGTTACGAAGTCGACCACATCATCTGAATCGATGTCTATCACTGAGCTACCATAGGCATCCTTGTTCTTGAGGACTATCTGGCCTTGGGGATTGCTGAAGATAGTGGCATTATAAAGCATGAGCATCGCCTGCAGAGCTTTGATGTTATCGGTCTGCTCATCAGTATAGTTCTCATAGGCCTTGCCGGGGAACAGCTTAGCCGGGAAGAGATTGCCATGAAAGTGGGCTTCAATCCAGTGGTTAACGTACTGGCTACTGCCATAACTGCGACCATCGATTGAGCCCACAGAGACCAGGCCATTATAGAGGTTGGTTTCAGAGATGCCGTTCTCAAGATAGAAACCGATGAACTCATTGGCAGAATTCTCAAGGGAAGCCAGGTCTTCCACCCAATCGGTCTTCTCTTCATACTCGATCACTACCGGGCAGATGTTGTTGAAGAACTTGTATATACGGCCACGATAGCGGCCTTGGTACCTTGTAGTAGCAGGACTGGGATAGGTAGCCTTGATTACCTTCTTATAAGCAAAGACGAAGCTCATGCGGTTGGCTATGGTATCGATCAAATAGCCCCAGAAAG
>DAONFA010000042.1 GCA_035403355.1 Candidatus Cloacimonas sp.
AGGTTATAATGAAAGATACTGTAAAAGAAGGAATAAAGGGATTTTCCGGCAAATTGTCTTTCGGCGGAACGGCGTCCGCCGGTACACAACTTCGGCGGAACAGCGTCCGCCGGTACAAAGAGCAGCATCCGCCGGCTACACAAGTTATCTAAAACCTATTAAATCCTGTAAAATCCCTACAATCCTGTTCATCCCATACCTATTAAATCCCATAAAATCCCTTCAATCCTGTTCATCCCAGACCTATTAAATCCCATAAAATCCCTACAATCCTGTTCATCCCAGACCTATTAAATCCTCTAAATCCTGAAATCCTTAAATCCTCGTTTCAAAAACCCTTATCTTAAAATCCTAATTCTAAAATCTGTGTAATCCGTGTAATCTGTGAGAAGTAATTTTGTCTATACCTGGCGGATTCCTTTAAGAGAGGATACATTTACTGAAAGGGGTGCAAAGTGTCCTGCCTGGAATTTAGGTATCGCTGCAGCGGCAACCATAGCTGCATTATCCATACATAATGCGAGGGAAGGATAGAAGACCTTGATTCCGTATTTTGCAGCAGATACGGTAAGTTGTCGGCGCAGGGCAGAATTTGCTGCAACTCCTCCTGCCAGAAGAATGTAGGGTATTTTGTGTTGTTTTGCGTAAAGCACTGTTTTATTTACTAAGGGTTCAATTATTGCCTGTTGCACGGACGCTGCAATATCCGGCAAATTTTTAGTTAAGGTCTCTGGATTTTGCTTTATCAACCAGGTGCGAATTGCCGTTTTTAATCCGCTGTAACTGAAATTAAAATTATTCTTTTGCGGTAGGGCTCGGGGGAATTGAATAAAAGCGGGATTTCCACTTTTAGCTAGTTCATCAATAACAGGACCTCCAGGGAAGCCCAAGCCAAGAAGTTTTGCAGCTTTATCAAAACTTTCTCCAGCTGCATCATCAAGGGTTTTTCCTACTACATTAAAAGTGGTTAGAGTATCAAAATGGACAAGTTCCGTATGCCCACCGGAAACAACGAGGGCTAAAAAAGGAGGGGTAATTTCTTTATGTTCAATGAAATTGGCAAAAATATGCGATAATAGATGATTTACTGTTATCAAGGGTAAAGATAAGCTCCAGGAAATGCCTTTGGCGAAAGCTAAACCGACAATTAAAGAACCGACTAAGCCAGGATTGATAGAAACAGCTATTGCACTGATATCTTGTAAGTTAAGCTTAGAAGATTGCAGAGCGGACTGGGTTAAAGTTACAATATTCTTGAGATGTAAACGAGAAGCCAGTTCAGGTAGGATGCCTCCAAATTCCAGATGTTCCGGTTGACTGGAAATGAGATTCACGATAATGTTGTAGTCGGTATCCAGAATAGCCACAGAAGTATCATCGCAAGATGATTCAAAAGCTAAAATATATTTTGCAGGCATTTATTTAAGGCGAACTTTTTGAGGGGTGACAGCTACAATTTTTATGTTAGCCGGAGTTTTCACTGTAACCGGATAAAAACCCTGTTCATCAGATTGAGAAGAAACAGTAACACTAATTTCTGCGTCCTGCAGGTTTTTCAGGATTTCGGAATCGCCTGAAAGCTTTATAGTAACGGTAGAGGGTATGCAACTCTTTCCCGGGGGTAAAATTACGGGTTTATCAGGTATAATTTTAGTAGTGAGAAAAGAAGTGGAAAAATACACTTTCACCTGTTTTTCAAGGATTGAGACCTCGTTATCCGGAGGATTCAATTTCACTGTAAATTCTCGCTTATCAAGTAAAGAACGGGAAATCGGTTCAGTAGTCAGGTGGTCAATTTGCTGAACTATGCTTTTTGAGCCGGAGATGGTAATTTGCTCGGGAATAAGAGTATAATGTAAAGCAGCAAAATGTTCCCGCGTATAGGAATCAGCAAAAGAAAGTTCCACAGGCACTTTTTTCTGATAAAACACATCAGCGTAAATGGGGATTTCCTGTTTTTCTACTGGACCCAAGATTTCCAATTGAATATTATTCGGCAGGTCAACAGTATAATCGCTAACAGAAATAACATCCATTCCAGGTTTGATTTTACTGGCATCAAGCAAGACCTGCGAATGCGAAAATTTCAATTTGATAATTTCCAAGCCCCTTCCACGCACTTGAAAAGGTATTACCTTAGGAACATTAGACAAAGTTATATTTTTGGGAATGGAGCTTAAGGCAACAGGCAAATTGACTGTGCTTTGCTGTTCGGAGATAAGTAATGACTGCAGCCACACAAAAACAGCAATCAAAAGAGAGAGAATTTTCAAGCCCATATTATCCTGCAGCAAGTTATTCCTCCATTGTTAAATGGTTAATTCCGAGAGCTTTAATTTTTTTATATAGAGTTGTGCGTTCAAGTCCTATAGCATCCGCCGTTTGGGAAACCTTCCAATTATGCAAAGTCAGGTAATACATCAGATAATCTCTTTCAAAAGAGGCAACGCTTTCTTTAATATTATGGATGCGGAGATACTTTGCATTATCGGAGTTTCGGTAATAGAGGGATTGATTATTCTTTTGCTGGAGATGCTTCTTGATTACATTATTATTTATTTTCTTTTCATTAATCATTATGAACTTACAGAAATTTCGCAGTTCACGCACATTTCCAGGCCAGGAATAGCTAAGCAAAACATCTTTCAGAGCAGGCAGGTCTAAACTGTCCATCACACTGTATTGAGAGGAAAAACTGGTGAGAAAATAGCAAATTAGAAGTAAAATATCATCATCTCTTTCCCGCAAAGGAGGAAGTTTCACAATATTGCCTTCAATGCGATAAAAAAGGTCTTTGCGAAATATATTTTCATCGGAGAGCTTATCCAGCCCGGCATTAGAGGCAAAAATAAGACGCGTTTCTACTTTCTTCAGGTTTCCGCCTACTACTTGGATTTCTTTGTTTTCAATAGCACGCAGGATTTTGGATTGCGACATCAGCGAGAGATTGGTAACTTCGTCTAAAAAGAGAATGCCATTGGAGCATTCTTCAAAAAAGCCGATTTTGCTACGGTCGGCACTGGTAAAAGAACCCTTGATATGGCCAAAAAGTTCCGATTCTATCAGAGATTCGGAAAGCGCACTGCAATTCACGGTATGAAAAGGTTTGCCAAAACGAGGCGAATAGATGTAATAATAGTTGGCAGCAATTTCTTTTCCAGTGCCTGTTTCGCCAATCAGGAAAATATCTTCATCAACGGAGGCAAGGCGTGTAATTTGTTCCCGCACTTTTTTTATTGCCTCACTTTCACCAATAAAAGGGAAGCTTCTTGTAAACTGTTTCTTGAGGTTGATATATTCAATTTGCAAACCGATATGCTCTTCTTCCTGCTTTTTCAGGGTTATGGCATTTTCTATATGTAACAGCAATTGATTGATGGAAAATGCAGAGCCCTTTTCAATAAAGTGATAAGCACCTAAAGCACGGATTTCGCTTATCTGAGATGAAGTTACTTCACCTGAGATAACAATTACCTTATAGTTTAAGTCCATATCGTTTTTCAAATGTTGCAAAACCTGAATGCCATTCATTTTGGAACCGACTAAAAAAACATCCAGAAGAATTACATCCGGCTGGAAACTGCGTAAGACATCAAAAAACTGGTCACTATTTACAGTTAGCATTGCTTCGTAGTCATAATGTTTAACTACATTGGCAATTTGTTCAGAAAGAACTGTGTCGTCTTCTAAAATTAAGATTTTTCCTTTCATTATTGTTTACCTTAAAAGCAGCTCTTCCAGTTCTGCTAAAGCATTTATATAATAGATATAGGCCTGGTCGGGAGAATCGTAAGGGGAGAAATACTTATGCACATCCCCATCCTGAAAATATTTGGAACACATATAGTAAAAGTGGTCTGAAGTGCTAAGCAAGCGAGCAGTTCTCAATAATTCCTCATCGCCTTTTTCTTTAATTCTATTCAGCAATTCATACAAGGTCTCACTGGCATTTTGTTGCATTTCGTTTCCCAGCCAGGCAGAAATATCGCGTTGTTCATCAGCCCAGGAAACAGGTTCCGGAAAAGAAAGGGATTCCTGTTGATAATTTGCCAAATGAGAAATATCTTTCGGATGAGCAAAACCAAGATGGTCTCTTGCTAACACGGCTTCAGGGAAATGGCGCATAAAATCAAAAATGCCGGTGGAAGCCCATTGATGCTCTCCAAAGGTTTCATAATCCATAAATAGATTCAGAAACAGGTTCTTCCCGCCTTTTTCAGCTAAGGTAAGCTGGTCTATCCAATGGACGAATTTATCCACGGTTAAAGGATATTCAGGCCAATCTCGATTGGAAAAACGAAAAGCAATATCATCCGCTAATTGATAATATTTCAACAGCAGATTAACATTCTTGGAATAGTTCTTATAGGCATATAGCGGACTGCGCCACTGGAGAATTCTATCCACGCCTTCTGTAATAATGGTTTTAAAGCCCTCAATTTCAAAAATAACATCGGATAGACGGTCTTGATAGATTAACTCCGTATTACGGAAAGTAGTTGTATAATAGCCAAATTCTTTTTGCATCAAATCCCGATGAAGATAAACCTGGTCAAGAAATTCATTGGTATCAAAAAGAAAAGCCAAAGAGTGAAAATAGGTCTCTCCTAATAATTCCACACAGCCGGTATCAACTAAACGCTTGAAGGAATCAAGGGTTTCGGGAGAATAGAGTTTAAATTGCTCTAACGCAGTTCCCGTAATGGAAAAAGCAACTTTAAACCTGCCCTCGTATTTTTCAATAAGCTCCAAAAGCAGCTCGTTAGTGGGCAGGTAACAGTTATTAGCAACTTTACGCATTACATTGCCATTCAGCTTATCATCAAAAATTTTGGCATTATGGGCAATATCCAGAACATTAAAATGATTGAGGCGATAGGGTTGATGCACTTGAAAATAAAACACAATATTTAACATCGCGGTCTCCTTAAAATTAAAAATGCTTACTGTATTCGGAAAGAGTTGTAGCATAAAGTGAGCGAATTTTATCTGCTGCATCCTCCCACGCAATTTTTTGCACTTCTTTTCTTCCTTCCATCCCTATTTTGGTGCATTCTTCAGGATTTTCAATCAGATGATTGATGGTTTCAGCCCAAAGGTCTATATCCCAATAATCAATCTTGAAAGCATTATGCACAACTTCGGCAACTCCTGATTGTTTGGATATAATTGCTGTAATTCCATAAGCCATTGCTTCCAACGGAGAAATGCCAAAGGGTTCGGAAACAGAAGGTAAAACATAAATATCTGCTGCCTGTAAGATGCGTTCAACCTGTTTCCGATTGAGAAAGCCGGTAAAAAGAAAACGGTTCTTTAAGCGTAATGCAGCTGAACGGCGTAAAATTTGCCTTTGCATATCTCCTGTTCCGGCAAGGATAAATCTTGTCTCGGGATGCACTTTCAGAACTTTATCCGCTATATCCAGATAATAATCGGGACCTTTTTGCAGAGTTACTCTTCCTAAATATAAAATAGTAGGTCCCTTAAAAATGCGTTTTTTATTGTGTAATGTGGCTTCCGAAACAGTGAAGGCATTATGAATTATGCGAATTTTACCTGTATCTATCCGATAGCGACTCATAACCATCTGTGCCGTATACTGTGAAACAGCAATAACTTTATCGGCATAAGTCATTCCCAAATGTTCAATTTTATGAATTCTTTCGTCTCCAGTCCCTCCGGCTCTGTCAAATTCAGTAGCATGAATATGGACAATCAAAGGTTTTCGGGAAATTTGCTTAGCCAAAATTCCGCTGGGATAGGTTAGCCAATCGTGAGCATGAATTAGGTCATAATCCAAAATGCGAGCAAAACGATTTGCGCGGATAGTGTATTCCTGCACTTTACGCATCAGGTCTTCTTCACCAATCAAATTAGCAGTCATTTCGCTGAAGATGTTCTGCTCTTCAGTAGTAACAGTTTCACTAAGCCAAGTGGTTTTTTTAATTGAAGTTACATAGTCCTTAATTTCACTTAGGTTAAAATAGCTTTCCGGATGTGACGATATTCCAATATATTCCAGGCGTTCGTGCATTGTGGAGAAAGTGCGCTTTACATATTCTTTCTGTTTTTCTGTTTCCAAAAAAATGGCAGGCAGGGTATCAGCATCACCTTCTTCTCTTAAAGGAAAATAGACCATTTCTTTGGTAGGTAAAACCAGGTCTATCTTTATTCCTTGGCTTAGCAGTGCCTTTACCATTCCGTAACAAGCCATACCTAAACCTCCGGAAATCAGGGGAGGAAATTCCCAGGTGAACATTAGAATTTTCATTTGCCCTCCTGCAGAAAAAGAATGTAGTTTTCAATATTATATAGGGCAGCTACGCTCCATGCCTGAGCTGGAGCTCCTTTAGGAAAATGAGGGGCATCTCCATCCCAGATTTCAGCTATGGAAGCAATATGTCCTTTCATAAAGCTATTGCGAAAGGTGAAAATAAAAGAAGTTAGCGCGGCGATTATTTCTTCTTTAGGTTTCACACCGCTATAAGCTCTTTCATACAAACCACAAAAGGGACCTAATAGCCAAGCCCAAACGCTGCCATTATGATAGGAAAGGTCTCTTTCTCTTTGAGTGCCATAATATTTTTTGCGAAAACGAATATCTTTGGGGCTCAAAGTTCGGAGTCCATAGTTTGTATAGAGTTCTTTAAAGCTGCGTTCCAAAACCTGTTGCATTATGTCTCGGGAAAATGCTTCCCAGGGTAAAGCAAGAGCAATTACGGCATTGGGACGAATTTCCATTATCAATTCTTCTCCTGCAATTCTATCTGCCAGATAGCCATCATTATAGAATTTTTGCAAGGATTGCTTAACCAAATCCTTTAGCTGAATGATTTCTTCCTTTGGTTGATAGGTCTTTCGGGATTTTTGGCAATAAGCGTTGCACATTGCTTCGTATGAACATAAGGCATTATACCAGAGAGCATTTATTTCAATGGGGGCTCCCTCGCGTGGAGTTACGGGTTTTCCTTCAATTCGCACATCCATCCAGGTTCCGTGGGCGAAATTAGAATTTAGTTCAATTAAGCCATCATAACGAATTGTAAAAGGATGAGTTCCATTATGCAAAATACCGGTGATAATTTCTTCTGTTAAGGCAATCACATCTTTCCAATATTTAACTCTTTGTTTCCGTTTTCCCAGCTTCCACAAGAGAATGATATACCATAAAGTAGAATCAATGCTATCGTAATTTGCTTCTTTACCCGATTCTGCCATCATATTGGGAATAAGACCATTTTGAATGTAACCCCGATATTTATTCAGGATTTTTTCCACTGTTTCCAGTTGATTGGAGCTGCGTAAAAGAGCATTTACAACTACCATTGTATCTCTTCCCCAGGCACCGTAAAATGGGTAACCGGCTACAATATCATCATTAGCTAAAAAGTCCTTCAAGGCAAATTCCAGAATTTTCAGATAATCATCATACGGAAAGAGAATATCATCATTATAATCTAAAGTATTCAGCAAAGTATCGTCTTCATCAGAAGAAGCAGGATAATCCCTGGGCTTAGGAAGCTCTGCATAACGATTTTCAATTCTTTCAATCAAGATTTTGGCATCTTCAATTGCCGTATCGCTGAAAAGAAGGTAATTACTTTGCCCTACTTTCAAGTCAAAACTAATTTGATAAAGAGTTATCTGGTCACCAATACCCTCATAGCCACTCATCACTTCCCAGGGATAAAACACATTGTAATAAACATAACGATTGGGAATAACTTCACCAGATAATAACGCACCATATAGCGCTATATTGTTATCCTGCCGGATAATACTGTAACGGGTAAAATTATCCCGCGTTTGTATCTCGGTAATAAAATTCAAGCTATCCAGAGTGCCGGGTCTATTCAACTCGTGATGAGGATTCATTGTAAACTTGGGATGCAGCTCAAAATGCAAAAGATGATGTCCTAAATTAGTATATTTTACTAAAGTTGTGTTAGTGGATTCATCCATCATAATTTCTTTCAGAATTAAAATGTCGTTTTGATGGGGAAGAGCTGAATATAAAAAAATAGGATAGGGACGCAACCAGGGCTTTACTAAATGCAGAAAGCCCTCGGGATATATGCAATTGCTGTAATTATTACTATCCAGGTGGAATATTTCTCCCCGCCATTCAACTTTTTCTTCAATTCCAGCTACTAAATGCAAACGGTTAAATTTATTATCACTGCTTACCAGCAAACCGTGATATTTACGCTGATTTATTAAATTTCCGGTTCCTAATGCATAACCGCCTCTGCGATTAGTTAGAATCCATTCGTGATGATGGGTTTCCATAAAATAGTTGTTCATCCAACCTCCTCAAGCTTCCATCCAAAGTTGTGTTGATTTTTTTCCATAATGGCTATTTCGTCAAGTTCTTTTTTGGGGGTGCCCGTAGATGATGTTTAAACAAGGATTTCAGGGCAAGGATTTTAGGAACGAGGATTTCAGGACTAGGATTTTAGAAACAAGGATTTAAGGATTTCAGGATTTAGAGGATAGATTTATAAGAGGTTTGGAATAATTTGTGTAGCCAGGGGTGCCGTTTTTTGTACCGGCGGGGATGTACCGGCGGACGCTGTTCCGCCGTTTTTTTATTCGGCGCTACAGCGAGCGCCGGTACAGCGAGCGCCGGTACAGCGAGCGCCGGTACAATATGGGGGAGAGCTGAAGAATTCTTTTTTCATTTGACAGCCAGTCAAACCTCAAAAGATTTGCTTGTAAATGAGGTGAAATTTGAAGACAGCGATTATCATTAAAGGTGCACAGGAACATAATCTGAAAAATATTGATTTAACTATTCCCCGGAATAAACTTGTAGTTTTTACCGGAGTATCCGGTTCGGGAAAATCATCTTTAGCTTTTGATACACTTTATGCCGAAGGTCAAAGGCGTTATGTAGAATCCCTTTCTGCTTATGCGCGGCAGTTTTTAGGGCAGATGGAAAAGCCCAAAGTAGATTATATTGAAGGTCTATCTCCTGCCATCTCCATAGAGCAGAAAGCAGCCAGTAAAAATCCGCGTTCTACTGTGGGAACTGCAACTGAGATATACGATTACCTGCGAGTTCTTTTTGCCAGAATTGGAAAACAGTATTGCTACAATTGTGGCAGACCGGTAGGTTCTCAAACGGTGGACCAAATGATTGCCCATTTATTGCAAAACAAACCTGGTACTAAACTGCAAATTTTAGCTCCAGTTGTGCAAAACCGTAAAGGTGAACATAAAGACGAATTGGAAATGTTACGCCAGGAAGGTTTTGTCCGAGTTATGATAAATGGTCAGTTAAGAAATTTGGATGAAGAAATCGTGCTGGACAAAAAAAGCAAGCATAACATTGATGTGGTAGTGGATAGAATCGTGATTAAGGAAGATATTGAAAGCCGTCTTTCCGATTCCCTGGAACTGGCTTTGAAACTGGCAGAGGGGATTGTTAAAATTGATTATCCGGAAGAGAAGCAGGAAACAATTCTTTCCGCTCAGAATGCGTGTCCGCATTGTCAAATAGGTTTTGAAGAACTTTCTCCCCAAAGTTTTTCCTTCAATAGCCCTATTGGCGCTTGCTCTCTTTGCGGGGGCTTAGGTTATAAGCTGGAATTTGATTCGGATAAGATAATTCTTAATCCCCAACTGAGCATTTTGGAAGGTGCAATAGTCCCCTGGGGTCGTTTGGAAGCCAAACAACACAGCTGGACACTAAATACCGTGCGAAGTTTAGCAAAAGCTTATAATTTTTCTCTATCCACACCCTGGGTTCAATTGCCGGAAATAGTAAAACAGCTCATTCTTTACGGTTCCAAAGGAAGGAGATTTAAAAATGCCTGGGAAACAGAAAACGGCAAAGGTGAATTCTTGATGCGTTTTGAAGGCATCATTCCTCAACTGGAAAGAAGAATGCATGAAACAACCTCGGAAGAAATGCGTCGCTATTATCTTCAATATATTAGCGATAAACCTTGTCCTGCCTGTAACGGAAAGAAATTAAAACCAGCGTCTTTAGCAGTTAAAATAGCGGATAAAAATATCAGTGAAATAACGGCAATGAGCATTCGTGAAGTATATAATTTTTTTACCGAGCTACATCTGCAAGGAAACGAGCTGCTGATTGCGGAAGAGATATTAAAAGAAATAAAGAATCGCCTTGGTTTTCTGATGAATGTAGGATTGCATTATTTAACTTTGGATAGAAGGTCTCCAACTTTGTCCGGAGGCGAATCTCAACGCATCCGTTTAGCCAGCCAGATTGGCAGTCAATTAGTTGGAGTAATGTATATTTTGGATGAACCAAGTATCGGATTGCACCAAAGAGATGTTTCCAAACTGGTGGCAATGCTTTTACAACTAAGGGATTTGGGGAATACAGTGATAGTTGTAGAACACGATGAATACACAATCCGAGCTGCTGACCAGATAGTAGATTTTGGTCCCCGGGCAGGAATTTATGGCGGAGAAATTGTTGCCACAGGAGATATGGAAACCATTCTGCAAAGTCAGAAGTCATTAACGGGAGCATATCTTTCCGGACGCTTAAAAATTCCCGTTCCGGAAAAAAGAATTAAGCAGGATGGTAGAATGCTGAGCATTATCAATGCAAGGCATAATAATTTGAAGAATTTGAATGTGGATATTCCTTTAGGGCTTTTGGTATGTATAACCGGCGTATCCGGAAGCGGAAAAAGCAGTTTAATCAATCAAACCCTTTCTCCCTACCTGCACAATTATTTTTATCATACTACCCAAAATGTTGGTAAAATAGATGATATTCAAGGAATTGAGCAGATAGATAAAATAATTACTATAGACCAGCAACCGATAGGTAGAACTCCGCGTTCCAATCCTTCCACTTATGTGAAACTGTTTGATCCTATTCGGGAACTTTTTGCCCAATTACCTGCTTCCAAAATGCATGGATATACCCCAGGCAGATTTTCCTTTAATGTTAAAGGCGGACGCTGTGAGGCATGTGAAGGGGCAGGAGTGAAACAGATAGAAATGCACTTTATGGCAGATATTTTTGTTACTTGTGAGGTCTGCAAAGGAAAACGCTATAACCAGGAAACGCTTTCCATTCGTTATAAAGGGAAAAACATTGCCTCTATTCTGGATATGGATGTGCAGGAAGCAATTGAGTTTTTTGATGCCATTCCTGCTATTCGGAATAAGCTTAAGACATTGCAGGAGGTGGGATTAGATTATTTGAAACTGGGTCAACCTTCACCTACCCTTTCCGGTGGAGAAGCACAAAGAATAAAACTATCACGCGAACTTAGCAAAGTTTCAACCGGTAATACTCTTTATGTTTTAGATGAACCGACAACAGGTCTTCACTTTGAAGATACAAACAAACTGTTGAAAGTGCTGCGAAAACTTGTGGCAATGGGCAATACGGTAATCGTTATTGAACATAATCTGGATGTAATTAAATGTGCGGATTGGATTATAGATTTGGGTCCTGAAGGTGGAGACGAAGGCGGACAAATTATTTGCACCGGCACCCCTGAAGATGTGATAGCTTGCCCTGCTTCGGCAACAGGTTTGCATTTAAAATATCATTTGGAAAACGAAAGAAAAACAGCACTCAATGCGTTAACGGATATGGAAGCAGAAAACAAAACTACGCAACCGCTATCCAAAAAAAGAACTGTAAAGAAAAAATCGGTATGAGTTATCATCGGTTCAGCTATTCTCCCTTGACTGCCGGAAAACATACAGTTGGCTTAACAGGTGATTTTACTTCCTGGGAAATTATGCCTCTGGACGAAGTGGGAGGAATCTATACCTTGAATATAGACCTGCCTCCAGGTGTTTATCAATACAAGTTTATCGTAGATGGCAACTGGATTCCTGATGCCAACAATCCCCATAAAGTTCCTGATGGTTTTGGCGGAGAAAATTCTCTGCTGATAATAGAAACAGAAGAAGAAACAAAAACCTGGGAAGAAATAATTTCCCGGCTTTCCACAAAAAACCCGGAAAAATTCTACCAGCTTTATCGTTCAGGCATAAACAGCTATGAACTACGCTTTTTCTGGTATCCAAAATTATCAGAGAGGATATATCTGGTCACTACAAACCGGGAAATAAAACTAAAAAGAATAGGGCAAACGCCTCTATATGAGGTCTTTTATTGTTTACTGGAACAAAGCGGGGCTTTTTCATTCAGCATTTGTATTCAGTATCAAAACAAATTTCTTTACTTCGGGAATAAAGGTTTTACGGAAGATAAAGAAGAAATAAGTCCCCTCAATGTAATTCCGGATAAAATACCTCTGTTCTCTATTCCCGAATGGGTTAAACAAAGCATCATCTACCAGATTTTTCCCGACCGTTTTTACAATGGTAATAAAGATAACGATCCCGATTTCAAAGAATGGTTCTATAAGGATTGTAATGAACCACCGCAGGAAGGAGAAATTCTTTCTCCGGAAAAAGAATATTTCCATTTGGTTAAGGACTGGAATGATATTAGCGGCTTAAAACAAAGTCCCTGGCAAAAAGAAGGAATGCCGGATTTTTATTCTTTTTACGGCGGGGATATTGCAGGAGTGCAACAAAAGCTGGATTATCTGCTTGATTTGGGTATTAATGTTATTTATTTCAATCCTCTCTGGCAAGCAAAATCCAATCATAAATATGACAGTGCGGACTATCATAGTATAGACCCTCATTTTGCTACTACGGAAGAGATGATGGCTTTTGTGAAACTGGCACACCAAAAAGGAATAAGAATGATTCTGGATGTGGCATTTAATCATACGGGGGAGACCTTTTGGGCTTTTCGTGATTGTGTGGAAAAAGGAAAACAGTCACCTTACTGGAATTGGTATGATTGGAAGAAATGGCCTCTTCCGAAACCTCTTCCTGCCGATTTTAACCCCAAAGAATACTATCAATGCTGGTGGGGGATAAAAGATATGCCAGATTTGAATTATGACCTTGCGCGTCCCCATCCTGATGAAAATGCCGTGCGAGATATTAAAGAAGCACATCCTAATGCGCCGTTAGTGGATTATCTAATATCCACAGTGCATTGGTGGTTAATTGAAATTGGCATTGACGGTTTCCGATTGGATGTTCCGGATGAAGTTCCTTTCTGGTTTTGGGAATTATTCCGCAAAGAAGTGAAAAAAGCAAAACCGGATGCCTGGATTGTAGGAGAGATTTGGTATGAGGCAAGACAATGGGTTTCTCATCGCTATTTTGATTCTGTGATGAATTATGCTTTTTTCAAATCTCCGGTGATAGAATACTTTATCTTAGAACTTATCAGCAAAGACGAATTTTGCCAAAAAATTGAAAACGGACTTGCTCTTTATCCCTTCCATTCTTTAAAGGCAATGATGAATTTACTCGGTAGTCACGATACACCTCGCATTTTTGAAATTTGTAAGGGAGATGTTAAGCGTTGGCAATTGGCAATAATTTTCCAGATGTGTTTTATCGGAGCTCCGCATATTTACTATGGGGACGAAATTGCTATGCAGGGAGGAAAAGACCCGGATAATAGAAGACCTTTTAACTGGGATTGGGAAAAAGACCCGATTGCCTGCGAAGTTAGAGCTTTCTATAAAGAAATAATCTCTCTGCGTAAAAAACATCCTGCATTGTGGGATGGTCATTTTGCCTTTATTGACTCGCCGGATAACACAATTGCTTTCACAAGAGAAACGGATGGCGAAAAAATATTGGTTTTTATTAATAGCGGATTGGATTATCTGCCGATTGATATCCCCGCGGGAGCTGCAATCTTATTTGGCTCCTTAAATCCAAAAGGAATGTTGCAACCCCGGTCGGGGGTAATTATGATTTTAAGTTAAGGTTGAGAGGGTTGAGAGGGTTTAGAAGGGTTAGAGGGTTGAAAAGGTTTAGAGGGTTGAAAAGGTTTAGAGGGTTGGGAAGGTTGACATCCTCGTCAACCCACCTCTTACGATTTGTTTCCTTACCGGAAGGTATGCGGTAATGAAACTTCAGTGTTACCACTAAACGACAAGAATGTCGTTTTTCCGAAAAAAAATGCGGTAACGGAATACCAGTGTTACCACTAAACGACAAGAATGTCGTTTTTCCGGAAAAAATTGCGGTAACAATACACCAGTGTTACCACTAAACGAC